>QGUQ01000119.1 GCA_003242195.1 Bacillota bacterium
CCACCCCCCGTGTAGGCCCAGGGGCGAGGCCGCCAGGTTGGGGGCCAGGAGCCAGCGGTTCCCGGCGATGAGGTGGCCGGCAAGGGGGCGCAGGGCCCCCGCGGCATCCCGGGAGCCCGCAACCCGCCACCCCAGCATGACAAGGGCAAGGCCCGCCAGCACGGCCGCGGCGATAGCCGGTGCTGGCCCGGCATTGCTGCCCACCGCATTCCCCTCCCGCCCGCCGCGGCCCCTCCGCTACCGCCGAGTGGCGGCACGTCCGGCGCGCCCGGCCCGCGTGGCGGGCGGTTTAGCGCGCCAGCCGCCTGGGGGTGGCCCTCGCGACCGCCCCCTCCGAAGCGGCCCGGACACCCTGCCGCCGGATCTGCTTCAGGAGATAGGCGTAACGCTTCTCGGCCGCGTTGACCAGGTGAATCGCCTGGTCCACCAGGTCCTCGTCGGTTACGGTCTCGAAGTACCGGCGGGCGTGTTCCCACTCGCGGCGGGCCTCGTCCACGGCCGCCACCCAGTCGAAGTCCGCCTCGCCACCCGCCGGGGCGGCCACGACCCCGGCCGGGAAGCGGGAAAACACCCGGCCGCCGACAGGCCGGGCCCCGCCTGCCAGCACTCGAAGCCAGCGGCGCCAGCGGTCGCCCATCGTGAACGCCCCCCTTTGCAGCGACTCCTGTCCTAGGGTATGCAGGGGGCGGCTCTCTCTTGTACGGAGAGACTTTTGCCCTTGGACGCGCAGGCCGCTGCTGCCCGGATCGGGATAGCCTAGCGGGGCAGGGAACCGCCGGCAGACGGTGCGTGCCGAAGGGGAGGCGGGCGCAGGGCCGTCGGGCGCGGAGACGACAACAACGAGTAGGGTAGAGGACGGAACAAGCCCGCGCGCGGGGGGAAAGAGGGTTGCGGCTCACGAGCACGGCACCGCGCGGACGATAGGCGGGAACGGGCTCAGATCTCCTGTCGCCCCTGCAAAGCCTTGGCCAGCGTCACCTCGTCCACGTATTCGAGGTCGCCACCCTCCGGGACGCCGCGGGCGATGCGGGTGACCCGGGGGCCCAGGGGTTTGATCAGGCGGGCCAGGTAGAGGGCAGTGGCCTCGCCTTCCACGGTGGGATTGGTGGCGATGATGACCTCCTCGACCGGCGGGTCCTGCCGCAGCCTCTCGAGGAGCTCCCGCACGCGCAAGTCGTCCGGTCCGACCCCGTCCATGGGCGAGATCACGCCATGCAGGACATGGTACCGCCCTCGGAACTCCCCGGCCCGCTCCATGGCCGCCACGTCCCGGGGTTGTTCCACGACGCAGATCACCCGCGGGTCGCGGGCGGGGTCACGGCAGATGGCGCATGGGTCGCGGTCGGTCAGGTTGGCGCACACGCTGCAATAACGGACGCTGGCCCGCGCCCGCACCATCGCCTCGGCCAGGGCACGGACCTCCTCCTGGGGTCGGAACAGGAGGTGATAAGCCAGCCGCTGCGCCGTCTTGGGACCGATCCCGGGCAGTTTTTCCAGCTCGGCGATCAGGCGAGCAAAGGCTGGTACGTGGTGCACGGCCGGCTCGCACCCCTCAGAAGCCCGGCAAGCCGGGAATCTTGGGCAGGTTCAGCCCACCGGCGATCTTGGCCATCTCGCCCTGGACCATCTCCTGGGCCTTCCTGCTCGCCTCGTTGACGGCCGCCACGATCATGTCCTGAAGCATCTCCACGTCCGCGGGATCGACGGCTTCCGGTGCGATCTCCAGCCGGACCAGCTCCTGGCGACCGTTCATCACCGCCTTTACCACGCCCCCGCCCGCCGTGGCCTCCACGGTACGGTGCGCCAGTTCCTCCTGCAGCCGCGCCATCTCTTGTTGCATGCGCTCAATCTGCTTCAGCATCTTCCCCATGTTCGCGAAATTCACGGCGCCAGTCCTCCTTCACGTCCACCCACTCGCCGCCGAACAGCTCACGCGCCAGCGCCAGGATGGGATCGACCTCGGGCGGGGATTCGGCGTCCTCCCGCCTTTCGCCTGTCGCGGACCCGCCCACGCCGCTCCTGCTGGCCGCCGCGCCCTCAAGGGGCCACGGGCCCGGACGCGAACCCGGGGCTTCCACCCCGTCGCCGCCGGCCGGGTCTCCCCCTTCAGCATCGCCCGGCTGCCGGGGTGTTGCACCGGGCATCGCGGCGGGCGCGCCGCCCGAGTCTGCATAGCCCGGAGCAGGGGACGGGGAGGGGAAGCGCTGTTCCTCCTGTCTCTCTGGTTCCCGGGCCTTGCCGGTGTTCTCCCCGGCGGATTCTTCCCCGGCGGAATCGCCCACCCCCTCTCGGGTCCGCCCCCGAGAGGACGCCGGCCGGCGGGGGCCCTCCCCGGCCGCCGCGCCCCGCGCGGGCCCCGGTGTTACCGTTCCACCCGAGCCGGCCACCGTCACGACGCGCACGGGTACCGGCGTTCCCAGGAACTCGGCAACGGCCCGCTCCAGCTGGCCCCGTTTCGCTTCGGCCGTGCGCGCCATGCCTGGTTGCTCGAAGGGCACCTCCACGCCGTCCCCGGCCCGTCGTGGCCGCCCGGCCCAGCGTAGCAGGGCGTGCAAGGCCGTGAACTCCCGCCTCCGGCGCAGGGAGGCCAGAAAACGCGGCCACTCCTTTGCCAGGCGGTCCGCCGGATGCTCGCCTGCCGGTGCCCCCGGTCCGTCCTCCGCGCCCCCCGTCCTGGAGCGGACGCCGGCCTGGACCCCTTCCATGGTCGCAGCCGGTTCGGCGTCACGAGCCGTCTCGGCCACCGGGGTGGCGGGCGGCGCGGGCTCGCCGGCTGCCGCCGGTTCTTCCCGGGCGGGGGTTCGCGGCGCCCCGGCGCCGGCCCCACGGCCGAGCCGCTGGATGGTGCGGATCAAGGCGGCCTCCAGCGCTAGGCGAGGCTGGCCGCTCCAGCGCAGCAACGACTCGGCCTCCGCCAGCACGTCGAAACAGGCCAGGGCGGCTGACTCATCGAGCTCGCCGGCCAGCCCCCGCAGTTCCTCCATCATCTCGGGGCTGGCATAGAGCAGCTCGCTCGCGCCCAGACCCAGCCGCACGGCCAGCAGGTCCCGCCAGCAGGCGAGCCAGTCCCGAAGAACCTGGGCCAGATCGCGCCCCTGGGCGGCCAGTTCCGAGATGGCGCGGAGGCCGGCCGTCAGATCGCCGCGCACCGCGGCCCGGATGAGGGCGAGCATGGTTTCGTCGGAGGCGAGGCCCAGGAGGTCGGCCACCAGGTCATATTCCAGGCGATCCGAGGCCAGGGTCAGGCACTGGTCCAGCATGCTCAGGGCGTCCCGCAGACCGCCGTCGGCGTGACGGGCCAGGAGGCGCAGGCTGCGGGGGTCGGCCTCGACCCCCAGGGAGGCGCAAACGTCGGCCAGCCGGGCAACGATCTGATCCTGGCCCAGCCGGTGGAAGTCGAACCGCTGGCACCGGGAGATGATGGTGGCGGGAATGCGGTGGGGCTCGGTGGTGGCCAAGATGAACAGCGTGTGGGCCGGCGGTTCTTCCAAGGTCTTCAGCAGGGCGTTGAAGGCCTCGGTGGTGAGCATGTGGACCTCGTCGATGATGTAGACCTTGTACCGCGCCCGCGCCGGTGCATAACGGACGCGTTCCCGCAGCTCGCGGATCTCGTCGATGCCGCGATTGGAGGCGGCGTCGATCTCGAGGACGTCCATCGTCGAGCCGTCGTTGATCTCCCGGCAGACGTCGCACCGGTTGCACGGCTCGGTGTCCTCGGGTGCCTGGCAATTGACCGCCTTGGCCAGCAGTTTGGCCACCGACGTCTTCCCGGTGCCGCGCGGCCCCGCGAAGAGGTAAGCGTGGGCCACTCGCCTGCCGCGCAGTGCGTTCTGCAGCGTGCGCACCACGTGCTCCTGGCCCACCACTTGCTCGAAGCGCTGGGGGCGCCACGTGCGGTAGAGCGCCTGATAGGGCTGGCTCACCGTCAACCCTCCTGCAAGGCCGCCCCGTGGCCGGCTCGCGGGGACGAAAAAAGGGCGACAGCGTGACTCCGCCGTCGCCCCGGTCGAAAACCTGGCCGTGCACCCGTCGTCGACGCCCGCGCCCGGGCGCCGGCCGGACCGTGGGCTCCGGCTCGGCTCCCCCGCGGCACACGCGGTGTCTCGCTTACCGTTGCTCCCTTCCGGGCCTGGCGGGGTTCACGAGTCCGCGTTGCGCGGGCCCCAGCCTTCAACACCCCGTGTCCGGTGCTGTCCCCGATCGCGGACGCCTCGGACGGGAGTTCGACCCCGCTATAGCGGATTGCGGGTACAGGGCACCGCTACCTCCCCGTCTAGCACGGCCAAACCTCGTCGACCCGTCGCACCGCCCGCAGCCCGGAATCGCCCGTGGGACCGGGCCGCGGCGCGATGATCCAGGGAAAGACAAAAAGGGCGGAAGGGGTGGGATTCGAACCCACGGTGGGCTTGCGCCCACACACGCTCTCCAGGCGTGTGCCTTAAACCGCTCGGCCACCCTTCCAGGACGCCACGGATCCGTCGGTCACGGATCCGACCGTGTAGCCGCTTACCACACCCCGCGTTGCCATCGCCCCGGACCCCGGCCACCCGGCCGTCTCCGGTCACACCGCCGACCGCGGCGGCAGGGTCCCGACTGCTGCCTGCGGAAGGGGTGGGATTCGAACCCACGGTGGGCTTGCGCCCACAACGGTTTTCGAGACCGCCCCGTTCAACCACTCCGGCACCCTTCCATGCCTTCGTCCCATGGAGGACCTGCCTGCCGCGGGCGGTCGCGACCGGTTCAGGGGGAGCGACGCAACGCGCGAAAGAACTCTTTCAACAACTCACCGCTCGCCTCGGCCAGGACGCCACGGCGAACCTCGACTCGGTGATTCAGTCTATCATGTTCCACCAGGTTCATCAAGCTTCCCGCCGCCCCGGCCTTGGGGTCATCGGCGCCGTAGACGAGCCGCGGGATGCGCGCCAGGACGATGGCGCCCGCACACATCGGGCAGGGCTCGAGGGTGACGTACAGGGTGACCCCCTCCAGCCGCCAATCGCCCAGCAGCCGCCCCGCCTCGCGCAAGACCAGTATCTCCGCGTGGGCGGTGGGATCGTGGGCCGTCTCGCGCCGGTTGTGGGCCCGGGCGATGATGCGCCCCTCCCGCACGGCTACGGCGCCGATGGGGACCTCGCCGATGGCCAGGGCCCGCCGTGCCTCGGCCAGTGCCTCGGCCATGAAGAAGAGATCGGGATCGCTGGTGCCCGGCGGACCGGTATCCGGCCACCGGTCGCCCTCTGTCACGGTCCCCCATCACCCCGCCACGCCACGGGCCTTCGCCGTTTCGCCGGCCCGAGCGCGTCCAGCGCCAACAAGCAAGGCCAGAAGCCCTGGCTCCTGGCCGCGGTGCGCCCGGGAGGACTCGAACCCCCGACGCCTTCCTTAGGACGGAAGCGCTCTTCCCACTGAGCTACGGGCGCGCGATCAGCATTGCGTGCTCCCTTCTGCGAGCATTATTGTAACATGGGTGTTTTCGCGGGCGCAAAGCCGGGCCGCCACCTTCAGGGCGCCGTCACGGAGCTTGCGCCGGCAGCGCCCCATTGCCGCCACCGAAGCTGCCGGCGGATCGGGGGTGTCCCACGGAGTGGCAAGGCGCCTTGCACGCAGCGCGGTCATCGCGGCGCTCTATGTGGTCTTGACGTATCTCCTGCAGCCCATTTCCTTCGGACAGGTGCAATTCCGCGTCAGCGAGGCGCTGGCCGTGCTGCCCATGCTGTGGCCGGAAGCGATCCCCGCCCTGTTCGTCGGCGTCGCGCTGGCCAATCTCCAGAGCCCCTTCGGCCTGTGGGACATTGTCGGCGGCTCCCTGATCACTCTCCTGGCCGCCGCCTTGACCCGGCGGTGGCGCTTCACCATCTGGGGCTACCTGGCGCCCGTGATCTCGAACGGATTGCTGGTTTCCGCCTATCTCTCCTACCTGACCCATACCCCTTACCTCCCCTGGGTGGCCGGCATCGCCGCGGGAGAGGCGGGGGTCATCTTCCTCCTGGGCTACCCCCTGGTCCAGTCCTTGCGGCGCCGTTTCCCGCCAGGCCGCTGAGGCCCGCCCAAGCAGTGAGCTTTCTCACGTTGGTGCGGTGACGGTGGGTGACGCCGCGCCGCGATGGGTGACCCTGGAGCCGCAGCGCAGCGGCCTTCGGCGCCGCGGCGTGTGGAAACAAATGGCCCCGAGCCTTGTGGCTCGGGGCCTCGTGCATGTGCGCCGTGGAGGATTTGAACCCCCGACCTGCTGATCCGTAGTCCGCTGCCAGGGTTTTTGGGGCCGGTCCGGCAAACCCCGGAGTGGCAACGCCTCCTGCCAACAAACCCAGTATCCATGCGG
>QGUQ01000520.1 GCA_003242195.1 Bacillota bacterium
TTTGTGACTGTCTTCGATACGTAGATCATCGCCGGCAACTCGGGCTGATCACTGTAAGCTGCAAGAGGAATGGTGCCCGTGAAGGCGTGTCCCGGTTCGCCATGCGTTACGCCCCAACGTGCAAGAAAAGGAATGGTGGTCACGGAAGTCATGCCCGGCGCATTAAGTTGCCAGATATTGAGTCCCGCTGCCCGGGCGATACGTGCCGCCTCTTGAATGGTTCGCAGGTTCGGCGTAGGGCGGAACCACACGCCATCATGGCTACCTTTGTTCTCCTCTGGCTCTACCGCTTCAATCGCGGGAAAAGTCGTGAATCCTGCTATCTCCACTCCCGGAAACCGCCGAATCACATCCAGCGCTTCGTCGAGCTCTTCGAGCGGTATGCCACCCTCCTGCACAGGATGAAACCAATCCTGGTCGCCGTACACGCGCAGCAGAATCGGCTGGCGACGCCCAATGGCTGAAGCCGCTTCCGAAACCTGACGTGCCTTGTCGACGGAGAAAACAGTGATCACTTCCGGGTTGTACGATAGAGCCTCCGCCACCTCGGCGCGGGGAATCTGAACTAGGTGACCAATGTGACCGACGGGCGCCCCCTGTTGGTGAAGTGCCCGCGCCTCTTCCATGTCAACCGCAACCGCCTTCTCGATCCCGCCTCTCCGAATCGCAGCAACCGCTTCTGGAACCCTCCCAATCTGCTTTGTCATGAAATACAACCGTAGACCATGCACGGCGGCCGTCTCCGCCAGTAGCCGGGCGTTGGCCTCGATGGCGTCCAGATCGAGCACAAACGTGTTCGGGGGTATGACACCGTCTTGGTGCCACTGCGTAGCGACCTCAATGAGTCTCGGATTTCTCCGCTTTACCGCGTCTAGGAACAACGTTTTGCCTCCTTGATCGCTTCCCGCAGAATCCGAATCACGGTGTCCGCTCCTGCCCGCAACGGATTTACACGGATCATAAAATCCGCCAGTTCCGGATAACGTTCCAGGAAAGTCCCGGATATTCGATAGAAGAGAGGCGTAATTTCATAACGGGAATTAGCACCTACCGGATGCGGAATAGCACCGAAGGACGGCGCGGCTTCCAGGACCAAGCGTGCAATCGGCTCCCTAAAGCGGATGAGCAATGTACGGTCCTGAGCGTTTGCGATCAGGCACTTCTCGACCTCGGGTATTTCTCCAGCATTAAGGCGGCTGGCCACCTCATCCACCACTTTTCCCTGCACGGCCCATAGCACGGGCACAGCGATCATCGCGCGCAAGGCGTCCAGCGCCTGCCAGCCCTGGACTTGCCCACCGCCCGAGTAGTTCTGACGATCGATTTCCGAAATTACGTCCTGCGGGCCCAGTATACAACCCACACCCTCAGGCCCCATCAGCTTAAATAGGCTAAACGTCGACACATCTGCGCCATACTCAACACCAATTTTGGGCGTCTTCAACACAGCGTAGTTGTCGTCCACCACGATGCGAGCCTGCGGGAACAATTCTTTCAACATTGGCACAAGCATTGCCAAATCGTATCGATCTTCGGGCTGCTGTCGCGTATGCTGAACATGGACTATCCGCAACTGCCTTCCGACGTCACTATCGGCGACAGCTCGCAACGCCTCTGGGTCATGGAAGTCTGCCCTGATGAGTCGCAGGCCCATACGGTCAAACAACGTAGCCGTCGTAGGGTAAATGGGCGCCTCGTGAACCAGGACTGTATCACCTGGCCGTACCATCGCAAAATAGACCGCTCGAATCGCTCCCGTCCCTGC
>QGUQ01000521.1 GCA_003242195.1 Bacillota bacterium
GATGCGGCCCGGGCCATCGAACACATCCGCGTCTTGTCCGAGGAAATCGGGCCGAGGCCTGCTGGAACCGCGGCCGAGAGGCAGGCAGCCGAATACATTGCCTCCGTATTGCGCCGATACGGTTACGATGTGGAACTCCAAACCTTCCCGACGCCGGATCAGTACATCGCGGCGGTGACCTTGCCGGACGGCACCACCTGGCAAATGGGAGCTTCCCGGAACGGGTTGATCACGGGTGACGACCCCGTGAGGGGATCCGTCGTCTTCGCCGGTCGCGGCCTGTCTGACGAGGAATTCCCCGCCGATGTGAGGGGCAAGGTCGTGCTCATGGAGTACGTCGCCTCCGCACGGAACGTACAAGTCGCCAACGCGGTCTCGCGCGGCGCCGCGGCCGTCATCCTGTACAGCACCGTCGGCTCCCGGGGTAACTACGGTTCCGCCTTCTCCCCCTCCTTGTCCACGACCTACGACATACCCATCCTCGGGGCGGCCCTCGTCCAAGGGCAGCAGCTCCGGGACATGATCGTCCAGGGCGGGGTGGAGGTCTCCATCACCACCCGGCACTATGCCAATCTCCAGTCGGTGAACGTGATCGGTTCCCGCCCCGCTTCTTCCGGCGACCCGGACGCCCCGGTGGTCATCGTCAGCTCCCATCTCGATAGCGTCGTCGGCGCCCCGGGTGCCAACGATGACGCCTCCGGCGTCGGCCTCGCCCTGGAGCTGGCCCGCGTCCTCAAGTCGTACAACATCGACAAGGAACTGCGGTTCATCTTCTTCGGGGCGGAGGAGCGGGGTCTCATCGGTTCCAGCTACTACGTGGACCATCTGAGCGATGCCGAGGCCAGCCGCATCGTTGGCGTGTTCCAGGCCGATATGGTGGCCACCAGCTATCCCAACGTCACCCACCTGTATGCGATGACCGTGGACGGGGCCTCGAATCTCGTAACCGAAGCGGCTATGGCGGCCGGCGCCCGGTTGGGGAATGCGAGCATCCTGCCCGGGCAGTTCGGTTCCAGCGACCACGTGCCGTTCCACTATCGCGGCATCCCGGCGGCCCTGTTCATCTGGATGCGGGTGGACAGTTGGGATCCGCTCGTCTACGACATTGAGAAGGTCTACCACACGCCCCAGGACACCATCGCGGAGAACATCAGCCCCGAGCGTATGCAGACGGCCCTGGAGATCATCGGTGCGGCCGTGTTCGACCTGGTGCGTAAGGACGTGCCCGCTCTGCACAAGGCGCCCCACCGGTGGCAGGAGGCGCAGGCCGGTGTGGCCGCATGGGTGGCACGTTACGACGACACCGACCCGTACGCTCACTGACCCGACAGGTAACCTAGTCGGAGAGGGAAGCGAATTCGGGAGGTTCACGAGGGGTCCACGACGGGAAGCCGGGGCGCTGATACCCCGGCTTCCTTCATGATTCCGGCCCCCGTCGACCCCTTCACCTAGGCGCCATCCCTTGTCGCGAGGAGGACCACCGGTTGGCGAAAGTGGGTGAGGCCCGGGGCCTACAAAGGCTGGCCGATCTCTGGCCCCCTCTGGGCCGGCGGGCCTGGTGGTTGCTGGCAGGATACACCCTCTCCAATATGGGCACCGGCTTCGTCTCGCCCTTCCTGATCTTGTACCTGCATGAGGTACGGGGCATCGGCTTGGGTATGGCGGGAGTGGTCCTTTCCACCCTCAGCGTAGCCGGCACGCTGGCCGTCCCGGTGGCGGGGGCCCTAGCCGATCGGCTGGGTCCCGGACGGACGGACGGTGGTAC
>QGUQ01000120.1 GCA_003242195.1 Bacillota bacterium
CGGGCCCGCTCGGCCTTGCCATCCTGCTCGCCCGCGCCCAGGAAGCCCCGCTTGAACTGCTCGATGGCCGCCTTCAGGCGCTCGTCGTTCTCCTTGGTGATCTCCTTCTCGGTACGGATGGACTCCAAGATCTCCGGGCTGAACCGCTTCAGGTACTGGAGGAACTCCCGCTCAAACTCGCGCACGCGCTCCACGGGCACGTCGTCCAGGTGGCCATTGACGCCCAGGTAGATGGCCACGACCTGCTCTTCCACCGGCATCGGCTGGCGCTCGCCCTGCTTCAGGATCTCCGTCAACCGCTGGCCGCGGGCCAGCCGCGCCTGGGTCGCCTTGTCCAGGTCGGAGCCGAACTGGGCGAAGGCCGCCAGCTCGCGGTACTGGGCCAGGTCCAGGCGCAGGCGCCCCGCCACCTGCTTCATCGCCTTGATCTGGGCGGCAGAGCCAACGCGCGACACCGAGCGGCCCACGTCGATGGCCGGGCGGATGCCCGAGTGGAACAGGTCCGACTCCAGGAAGATCTGCCCGTCGGTGATGGAGATCACGTTCGTCGGAATGTAAGCGGAGATGTCGCCGGCCTGGGTCTCGATGATGGGCAGGGCCGTGAGCGAGCCGCCGCCGATCTCGTCGCTGAGCCGCGCCGCCCGCTCCAGCAGGCGGGAGTGCAGGTAGAACACGTCACCGGGGTAAGCCTCACGGCCCGGGGGCCGCCGCAAGAGCAGCGCCAGCTCGCGGTACGCCCAGGCCTGCTTGGTCAGGTCGTCGTAGATGACCAGGACGTCGCGGTGTTCCTCGTACATGAAGTACTCGCCCATGGCGCAACCGGCGTAGGGAGCGATGTACAGCAGCGGTGCCGGCTGGGAGGCGGTCGCCGAGACGACGATGGTGTAGTCCATGGCGCCGTGCTTCTTCAGGGTCTCGACGACGCCCGCCACGGTAGACGCCTTCTGGCCAATGGCCACGTACACGCAGATGACGTCCTGGTCCTTCTGGTTGATGATGGTGTCCACGGCCAGCGCGGTCTTACCGGTCTGGCGGTCGCCGATGATCAGCTCGCGCTGCCCGCGGCCGATGGGGATCATGGAGTCGATGGCCTTCCAGCCCGTCTGCAGCGGCTGGTTCACGGACTGGCGCATGATGACGCCGGGCGCGGGCGACTCGATGGGCCGCGTCTTGGTGGTCTTGATGGCAGGACCGCCATCGATGGGCTGCCCCAGCGGGTTGACCACGCGTCCCAGGAGTTCCGGCCCCACCGGCACCTCGATGATGCGGCCCGTGCGCCGGACCTCGTCGCCCTCCTTGATGTCCGTGTACGGCCCGAGCACGACGACGCCCACGGAGTCCTCGGCCAGGTTCAGCGCCAAGCCGTAGACGCCGCTCTTCGGAAACTCCACCAGCTCGCTGGCCATGACCTTCTCCAGGCCGTACACGGTGGCCACACCGTCGGCGATCTGGATGACGGTCCCGACGTCTTCCAGCTCCGCCCGGCCCTCGAAGTTCTCGATCTGCTGCCTGATGATCGCGGTGATCTCTTCCGGACGAATGCTCACCAGCCCGTCCCTCCTAGCCGCGACCGCCGGCTTCCGCCAGCCGCTGGTGCAGCTGCAGCAGGCGGCGGCGCAAGCTGGCATCGATGCGGCGGTCGCCGATCTTCACCACCAGGCCGCCCAGCAGCTCCGGCGCCTGGCGCACCTTCAGGCGCACCTCCCGCGCCCCGAAGGTCCGAGCTAGTTCTTCCCCGAGCCGACGGCGGGCGTCGTCGTCCAGCTCGGTCGCGGCCTCGACCTCCGCCTCGATGATTCCGGCCTCCCGGTCGCGCAGGGCAGCGAACTCGGCCACGATATCCGCCAGGAGCGACTCCCGCCGCCGCCGCACCAGCAGCAGCAACAGGTTGCGGACCCAGCGGTGAAGGCGGTCCCCGAACACGGACTCGACCAGGGCCTCCTTGTCGCGCGCCGGGACGACGAGGCTCTCGTAGCGCTCGCGCAGCTCGGGGTGTTCGGCGAACACATCGAGCACGCGGGTCAGATCCTCTGCCACGCGGTCGAGTTCACTGCTCTCGCGGCCGAGGTCGTACAGCACCCGGGCATAGCGGTGGGCGAGGCGGCGATGCGGCTTCATCGCAGGTTCCCCACCTCTTCCACGGCCTCGGCCACCAGGCGCTTGCGCTCCTCCTCGCTCAGCGCCCGCCGGATGACCCGCTCGGTGGCCATGACCGTCAGGTCCGCCACCTCCCGCCGCAGCGCGGCGATGGCCTGCTCCTTCTCCCGCTCGATGGTTGCCCGGGCCCGCTCGAGCAGCTGCTCAGCCTCGCGCCGGGCGGCCTCCAGCCGCTGCTGGCGCTCCTCCTCCGCCAGCTGAGTGGCCCGCTCGAGGATGCTCTGGGCCTCCCGCTGGGCCTCGGCCAGGCGCTGCCGGTACTCGGCCTCGACCCTGGCCGCCTCCTCCCGGGCACGCTCCGCCGCCGCCAGGTTGCCCTCGATTTCCTCCCGGCGGCGGTCCAGCATCTCGAGGAAGGGCCGCCAGAAGAGCCAGCGCAAGACCGCGACGAAGACGAAGAAGTTGATGAAGGCCCAGATCAATTCAGGCGAAATCTTCACGACGATCCCTCCAGCCCGCGGCCGGCGCGCCTGAGGGCGTCGCCGGCGGGCGATGGTCGCCCCCGCCGCAGGTGCGGCGGGCTGTCCCCAACGCCATTGGGGGGCGGTCCGGCGCGGCGTACCGGCCGGGCCGCCGGCCGCCCCCCGCCACCCAGCCCAGACCCTGGCCGCGGGACGCCGGGACCGCTAGCAAGCGGCACTCCGGCCGACGACCCATGGCCGATTAACCAGCCACGCGGCCCGCGAAAAGGAAGGCCAGGGCGAAGGTGAACAGGGTCAGCGACTCGATGAAGGCCAGCGACAGGATCAGCGCCGTCTGGATGCGACCCGCCGCTTCCGGCTGCCGCCAGATGGCATCCATCGCCGCCGCGGCAGCCCGGCTCTGTCCCAACGCCGACCCAAAGGCAGCAAAGGCCAGGCCGATCACCGCCAGGGCGGAAAAGAACGCAATGCCCGTGATCTCCACCTCGTCTCCCCCTCCTTTCTACAAACCTCTCCCTCGCCGGGCCGCCGTGGGGCGGCCCGGCGAGTCAAATCTGCCTGGTCAAATCCCCATGGAAATCCTTGTGGACTCGTTGTCGGAATTCGGGATCCCGGCCCCGGGACCGCCGGCCACGGGCAGACCCGTACAGCCACCATCAGTGATGGTGGAACTCACCAGTGGCGGCCTCGATGTAGAGGGCCGACAACATGGTGAAGATGAGCGCCTGCACGAAGCCGGCGATCAGCTCAATGGCCATGACACCAACGGGCAGCAGGAAGGGAAGGGCGGAAAGGAGACCCGCCAGCACGGCCTCCCCTCCAAAGATGTTGGCGAAGAGACGCAAGGAGAGCGAGAAGGGCTTGATCAGCTCCTCGATCACCGCCAGCGGCACCGTCAGCGGCCACACGTACGGGGGCCCCTCCAAGAAGCGCTTGAAGTAGCCGAGCCCGTGGGTGGCGAGGCCATACACCTGCACGGACAGCACGGAGAAGATGGCCAGGCCCCCGGTCACGCCCCACCGGCTGGTGGGCGGCTGGAACCAGTCTTCATGGGGAAGGACGGGAAGCAGGCCGCTGTAGTTGCTGAACAGGATCAGGAGGAAGAAGGACCCCAGCAAGGGCGTAAAGCGGCGGGCTCGTTCCCGGCCCATGAGGCTGGTGACGAAGTCGTACAGCGATTCCACCGCCAGCTCGACCGCGCTCTGGAAGCGCGACTGGGGAACGCGCTGCAGGCCGCGCCGGGCCAGGATCGCCAGGGCGATGATGAGGCCCATGATGATCCACATGCTGACGATGGACTCGTGCACGGGAAAGCCGAAGAGTTCGAAGACCACGTGCCCGCCTTCGGAACCGTGCCCACCTTCGCCGCCGGCAGCGGCCAGCTGCAACCAAGGGGTCAAGACCGTTCCCTCCTCGCCCGCGTCAGGAAGAACAACGGGATGTCACCGACCACGACGAGTCCCAGCAGCGTGGCCACGAGGGCCATGGACTGTCGCAGGACCAGGAACACCACCAAGAGTGAAACAAAACTCAGGCTCATGCGCAACAAGTAACGAAGCAAAATTTGTTGTTGAAGTATGTCAGCCCGCTCGCTGTCGCCACCGACCCGCGCCATCTGGCGGAACGGACCTGCCAGCATCCAGGCGTTGACGGCTCCCACCAGCGCTCCCAGCAGGCCGCCCAACGCCGTGGCGACCGCCGGCGGCCAGCTCGTGATATCGTTCACAAATCGTTGCCTTCCTTTCCGGTGTTCCGCTGCCGGCCCGCCCCCCCGACGGGCCCCGAGGGGGGGTCTTCCATCCGCTGCAGCGTGCGCCAGAGCGCGCGGAAGGCAGCGACCACGCCCAGCATCAGCCCGACCAGCTGCAGCCAGGGCTCCGTACCCCACCAGGCGTCCAGCCACCGGCCGCCATAGTAACCGATGGCCATCCCCGCCAGCATCGTGCCCGCAAAGGAAAAGGCGAGTTCGAAGAGCGTACCCGCCCCCCGCAAGCCGTCGCGGTCGGGACTCCTCCCCTCGCCGCGCCCGCCGCTGCCACCCCCCGGCCGGGTTGCCTTGCCACCGTGACGCCCCACGTGGAGGATCTTCCTTTCGCCGTTTTCAGTCGTTTTACAGGGATTCCGTCCGGGGTTCGATCTCCAGAGGTAGATTAGCAGAGCCTTTCGCCGGGTACAACCGCAGGGGCGACCGCCACGCCGCCGCGCCCGCCGAGCCCCGGGAACCGCCCGCCACCGCGTGGCGGCCGCGGACCGGCGGCACCTACCGGTTCATCCGCCGGCCGTGCCCGGCTCCCACGGCTCCGGCGGGGCCGGGCGCATGCCGAAGAAATACTCGATGGCGTCGGCCGTCCGCTCGGCCGCCCGCCCGTCGCCGAAGGGGTTGCGGGCCCGGGCCACCTGTTCGTACCACCGCCTGTCGTGCAGCAGGCGCTCGGCCTCCCGCACGATGGCGTCCTCATGGGGGCCCACCTGAATCACCGTTCCCGCCTCGATGGCCTCGGGCCTCTCGGTCTTGTCCCGCAGCAGCAGCACGGGCAACCCCAGGGCCGGGGCTTCCTCCTGCAGGCCGCCCGAATCGGTGAGCAGCAGCGTGGCCCGCCCCATCAGGTTGGCCCAGTCGGCATACTCGGGCGGGTCCAGCAGCTTCACCCGCTCCACGCCCGCCAGGTGTTCCCGCACGGTTTCCGCCACCACCGGGTTGGGGTGGACGGAATACACCAGCTCGATGTCCGGGTTGCGCTCCACGAGAACCCGCAACGCCCGGGCGATCTCATGCAGCGGCTCCCCCCAGTTCTCGCGTCGGTGCGCTTCGCACAGCACCAGCCTGCGGCCCGGCGAGGGGAAGGCGGCCAGCTCGCTACGACGGAAACGGTAACCGGGACGAACGGTGGCGAGCAGGGCGTCGATGGCCGTGTTGCCCGTGACGAAGATGCCACGCGCCGGGATACCTTCCCGCAGGAGATTGTCCCGCGCCGCCGGCGTGGGCGCGAAGTGGAGGTCGCACAGCGCATCGGTCAGGCGCCGGTTGATCTCCTCGGGAAAAGGCTGGTACTTGTCGTGGGTACGCAAGCCCGCCTCCACGTGCCCGATGGGCACCCGGTGGTAGAAGGCGGCCAGGGCTCCCGCGAAGGTCGTCGTGGTGTCTCCGTGGACCAGGACCAGGTCCGGCCGCGCGTCGGCGATCACGCCATCCAGGCCCGTCAGGGAACGGGTGGTAATGTCCGTCAGGGTCTGGCGCGGCTGCATGATGTTCAGGTCGTAGTGGGGCCGGATGCCGAAGAGGTCGAGGACCTGGTCCAGCATCTCCCGGTGCTGTGCCGTCACCGCTACCCGCACGTCGAAGGTGGCCCGGCCCGATAGTTCGCGCACCACCGGCGCCATCTTGATGGCCTCGGGCCGCGTGCCGAAGACGATCAGCGTCCGGATGGGGCAACCCGGCTCACGTCGTGCCTCGCGCTCGCCGCTCATGGGTCGACACGGGTTCTCCTTTCCACCAGCAAAGGCCGGCCCGGGATCCGGCCGGCGCCGTTCCCGGGCCTCGCGCGCTCCCGGCCTGCGCGGGCTCAGTGACCCAGGCGCCGGGGCCGCTGCCGGTTCCACTCCTGCAGCTTGCGGGCCACCAGGTGCACCGAGGCCCCGACGGTGAGAACGATGAGCAGGCACTGCAGCAGGTTCCCCTCGGCCACCGCCACCGCGCCGATGGCGAGCCAGGCCGTGATCAGGTA
>QGUQ01000522.1 GCA_003242195.1 Bacillota bacterium
CGCTCCCGCTTCACCGTGGGGTCGGGGATGGGAATCGCCGACATCAGCGCCTCGGTGTAGGGGTGCCGGGGGTTCCGGTAGAGTTCCTGCTTGTCGGCCAGCTCCACCAGCTTCCCCAGGTACATCACGCCCACCCGGGTGGAGATGTGCTTCACCGCCGCCAGGCCGTGGGCGATGAACAGGTAGGTGAGCCCGAACTCCCTCTGCAGGTCGGCCAGCAGGTTCAGGATCTGGGCCTGGATGGACACGTCCAGGGCCGACACCGGCTCGTCGCACACGATGAGCTTCGGGTTCAGGGCCAGGGCCCGGGCGATGCCGATGCGCTGCCGCTGGCCGCCCGAGAACTCGTGGGGATAGCGGCGGGCGTGGGCCGCCGACAGCCCGACCACTTCCAGCAGCTCCGCCACGCGCTTGCGCTTGGCCGCCCCCCGGGCGACGCCGTGGACCTCCAGGGGCTCGCCGATGATGTCCTCCACCGTCATGCGGGGATTGAGGGAGGCGTACGGGTCCTGGAAGATGATCTGCATCTCCCGGCGGAGCCGGCGTAGCTCGCCGGGCTTCATCTTGAACACGTCCCGGCCCTCGAAGAGCACCGAGCCGCCCGTGGGCTCCTGCAGCCGCAGGATCACCTTGCCCAGGGTGGTCTTGCCGCAGCCGGACTCGCCCACCAGGCCCAGGGTCTCCCCCCGAAAGATGTCGAAGCTGACGCCGTCCACCGCCTTGACGTGGCCGATCACCTTGGAGAACAGCCCGCCGCCGCTCACCGGGTACCACTTGCGCACGTCCCGGACCTGCACCAGGACCTCCGGCTCCGGCCGCGCGGCCTGCTCCGGCAATCGCGTCGCCACCGCCGCCGCCATCTCAGACCACCCCCTCCCCGGCCAGGCGCTCCGCCGCCAGGTGGCAGGCCGCGTACCGCCCCTCGCCGAGCTGCTCCAGGCGCGGTTCGACCTCCCGGCAGGTGTCCGTGGCGTACGGGCAGCGGGGGTGGAAGGGGCACCCCCGGGGCATCTGCCCGGGACTGGGGACGGTGCCCTCGATGGCGGGCAGCCGCTCCCGGTCCTCGTCCAGCCGCGGGATGGAGCGCAGCAGCCCTTCCGTGTACGGATGGACGGGATTGCGGAAGACCGAATACACGTCCCCTTCCTCCACCACCCGGCCGGCGTACATGACCACGACCCGCTCCGCCATCTCCGCCACGACCCCCAGGTCGTGGGTGATGAGCAGGATGGCCATGCCCAGCTCCTCCTTCAGCCGGCGCATCAGGTCCAGGATCTGGGCCTGGATGGTCACGTCCAGGGCCGTCGTCGGCTCGTCGGCGATCAGGAGCTTGGGATGGCAGGCCAGGGCCATGGCGATCATCACCCGCTGCCGCATCCCGCCCGACATCTGGTGCGGGTACTCCCGCACCCGCCGCTCCGGCGCCGGGATGCCCACGTGCCGGAGCATCTCCACCGCCTGCTCCAGGGCCTCCCGGCGGCCCATCCCCCGGTGGAGCATGAACACCTCCGCGATCTGGTCCCCGACGGTGAAGACGGGGTTGAGGGAGGTCATGGGCTCCTGGAAGATCATGGAGATCTCGTTGCCCCGGATGTGGCGCATCTCCTCCTCGGGCAGGCGCAGGAGGTCGCGGCCCTCGAAGAGGATCTCGCCCGCCTCGATGCGGCCCGGCGGCGAGGGGATCAGGCGCATGATGGAGAGCGCCGTCACGCTCTTGCCGCAGCCCGACTCCCCCACTACCGCCAGGGTCTCCCCGCGGCGGA
>QGUQ01000523.1 GCA_003242195.1 Bacillota bacterium
CTGCTGGTCCCTGCGGCCGGCGCGGACCTGGCGGTGCGCGAGCTCCGGGCCCCGGCAGCGACCCGGCCGGGCCGGCCCGTGGCCGTGGAAGTGGTGGCCACGGCCGACCGGGAGACCGCGGCCCGCTTGCGCCTGTATGCCGCCGACGCCCTGGCCGGCAGCCGCCAGGTGCGGCTGCAGCCGGGCGAGAACCGGTTCGTCTTCCAGATCACGCCCGCGGCGCCGGGCCCGCTGCCGCTGCGGGCCGAAATCGAGCCCCTGGCGCCCGGCGACGACGCCGAGCCGGGCAACAACCGCTACCACGGCGTGGTGGAGGTGGCCGGTGCGCGGCCGGTGCTCCTCCTCACCCAGGAACCCGACGGTGCCCTGGCCAGGGCCTTGCGGTCCCAGGGCCTGCAGGTCGACGCCCGCGGCCCGGCCCAGCGCCCCGCGGACCTGTCGGGCTGGGCCCGCTACGGCGCGGTCATCCTGGACAACGTGCCGGCCCACGTCCTCGGGGAGCGGGCGATGAACGAGCTGGAGCGGTTCGTCCACGATCTGGGCGGGGGGCTGGCGATGACCGGCGGGCCCCACTCCTTCGGTCCGGGCGGGTACCTGGGCACGGCCGTGGAGCGGGCCCTGCCCGTCCACATGGACCTGCGGTCCAAGAAGAACCTGCCCACGGTGGCCGTGGTCCTGGTGGTCGACCGCTCCGGCAGCATGGGGGTCGGCCAGAAGCTGCAGATGGCGGTGGAGGCGGCGGCCCGGACGACCCGGCTGCTGACCCCCAAGGACCGCCTGGGGGTCGTGCTGTTCGATCACCAGGCCTACGTGACCCGGGAGCCCACCCCCGTGACCTCGCCCGACGAGGTGAGGGCCGCCTTTCCCTCCGCCGCCGGTGGCGGCACCTCGGTGGGCGCGGGTCTCACGGCCGCCTGGGAGCTGATCCGCGGCGTGCAGGCGGACGTGCGGCACGTGATCGTGCTGACCGACGGGGTGTCGGAACCCTTCGACGTGCCGGGCATCACCCGCCAGTTCCGCGAGGCGGGGGTCACGCTCTCGGCGGTGGCCATCGGCCGCGATGCCGATTTCTCCCTGCTGCGCACCCTGGCCGAGGAAGGCGGCGGCGGCTTCTACGAGGCGGTGGACCCCAGCCAGATACCCAGCCTGATCACCCAGGACGCGGTGCTGGCGACCCGCTCCTTCCTGGTGGACCGTCCGTTCGTGCCCATTCCCACCACCAGCCCCGGCCGCGGCGGGGCGGCCGCCCTCTTGCGCGGCCTGGTGGGCGAGGGCTCGCCGGGGTCCGCGCTGCCGCCCCTGGGCGGGTACGTGGCCACCAGCCCCAAGGAGCAGGCCGACGTGCTCCTGGTGAGCGACGAGGACGACCCGGTACTGGCGGCCTGGCGCTACGGCGCCGGGCGCGCCATCGCCTGGACGTCGGACGCCGGCGGGCGCTGGGCGGCGCGCTGGATCGGCCAGGAGGATGGCGCCTTCCCCCGGCTCTGGGCCAACGCGGCCGACTGGCTGCTGGGCCGCCCGGCACGGCCGGGCCGGGGAGGCCCTGCCCAGGCCGGTGACCCGGGCGCCCCCGGCGCCCACGGGGTGGAGGCGGAGGTGGTCCCTGCCACCGGAGGTTACGAGATCCGCGTGCGGGTGACGGGGTCCCCTCCCCCCACAGGCCTCGTGCGCCTGGTCCCGGAGCCCGGGAGCGGTGGCGAGGCAGGCGGGGGGGGGGGGGGGGCGGGGGGAAAGGGTGGCCCTTTAAACAAATTCCG
>QGUQ01000524.1 GCA_003242195.1 Bacillota bacterium
CGGTCATCGTCAACAACACCCCGGACACCGTCACCCCCGTCTTCGATCCCGCCGACCGCCTCTATTTCGAACCGCTGACGACGGAAGACGTCCTGAACGTCGTCGAGCTGGAGCGGCCGGTGGGCGTCCTGGCCCAGTTCGGCGGGCAGACGGCCATCCACCTGGTGGCTCCGCTGGCGGCGGCGGGGGTACGGATCCTGGGCACGTCCCCCGACGCGGTGGACGCGGCGGAAAGCCGCGAGCGGTTCGACCGCGTGCTGGCGGAGCTGGGCCTGCAGCGGCCGCCAGGGGTCGCGGCGTCCTCGGTGGCGGAGGCGCTGGCCGCCGCCGAACGCATCGGGTATCCGGTGATCGTCCGCCCCTCCTACGTGCTGGGCGGCCGCGCCATGCAGGTGGCCGGCAACCCTGAAGAACTGGCCCGGTACCTGGAGACGGCGGCCCGGGTCGCCGGGGACCGCCCGGTATGGGTGGACCGGTACATCCCCGGCCTGGAGCTGGAGGTGGACGCGGTCAGCGACGGGGAAACGGTGGTCATCCCCGCCGTCATGCGCCACATCGAGCGGGCCGGCGTCCACTCGGGCGACTCCATCGCCGTCGTGCCGGCCCCCGGGGTAGCGGAAGCGGCGCTGGCCGGGGTGGAAGATGCGACGGTGCGGCTGGCCCGGGCCCTGGGAGTGCGCGGGATCATCAACCTGCAGTTCGTGTGGGACGGCCAGGAACTTTACGTCCTGGAGGTCAACCCGCGGGCCAGCCGGACCGTGCCCTTCGTCACGAAGGCCACGGGCGTTCCTCTCACGGAGCTGGCCACGCGGGCGGCCCTGGGCGAGCGCCTGGCCGATCTCGGCTGGCGAACCGGCCTGCTGCCGCCGCCGGGTCACGTGGCGGTCAAGGTGCCGGTCTTCTCCTGGAACAAGCTGCCGGGGGTCGATCCCGCCCTGGGTCCCGAGATGCAGTCCACGGGCGAGGCCATGGGCATCGACACCAGCCTGGAGGGAGCGCTGGCCCGCGGGCTCCTGGCGGCCGGCCTGCGGCTGCCGGCTCCGGGCGAGGGCGTGCTGCTCACGGTGGCGGACACCGACAAGCCCGCGGCGGTGGAACTGGCCCGGCGCCTGGTGAGGGCGGGCTACCGGCTCTACGCCACCGAGGGCACGGCTCGCGCCCTGCGAGCAGCCGGGCTGGCCGCCGAGACCCTGGCCAAGGTTTCGGATGCACGCGGCGGGACGGGTGGCGGGAATGCTGCCCTTCTGGATGCCCTCCGGGACGGCCGCGTGCGGCTGGTGATCAACACACCCGGCCGGGGCCGACACCATCCCGACGGAGACGGCTTCCGCATCCGCCGAGCGGCGGTCGAGCGCGGGATCCCGTGCCTGACATCGCTGGACACCGCGGAGGCGCTGGTACGGGTGATGGAGCGCCGGTTGGACGTGCGGGCGCTGGCGCGGGTCGTCCGCGCCCTGCAGGACCTGGAACAGGTGACGCGGGGGGAGGCGCTGGCAAGGTGATCGATGGTCACAGTTCTGCAGGCATTCCAGCCGGTTTGCGAACGAATCCGGAGGCTCCGGGCGCGCCCGGCGGGCCGGCCACCCCGCCGCCGGCGGCACCGGGCGGCGGGCGGGCCAGCGGCGCGGCGGGCCATGCCGTGGAGGGCCCCGGGGAGGCGACCGGGGAGGTCACGGCGCCGCCCCTGGCCACGACGGCCCGGGTCACCGGCCGCCGGTCGCCGGCGCCGGGGAGCGGGGGGCCGACGCCGGGAAC
>QGUQ01000525.1 GCA_003242195.1 Bacillota bacterium
TTTTTTTTTAAAGAAGAAATGCGCATACGGGTTTTCTGCCGGGTTCTGGGGCTCGGAGATGTTTATAAGGGTCAGGTGCTGGGCCTGTGGGTGACCACCGGTGCCCCGTATCTGTTCCGCCGGCTCGGCCTGGCCGGGGACGATGCCCCGGCCCCGGCTGCGGTCCAGCGTCCCGGGAGCGGGGAGACCCGCCATGCCGCGACTCCTCGCCCCCTCTTCGCCGGGGCGGCACTGGCCGTGTTGCTGGTGGCCGCGGGCACGGCCGTTGCCCGGCCACCCGTCCATGAGGGGGTCCCGGGGTCTGTCGCCCGCCCCGGTGAGGTCCCCTCGACCGGCCCCCTCGTCATCGCCCACCGGGGCGGTGCCGGGCTCCGGCCCGAGAACACCCTGGAAGCCTTCCGCCACGCCGTTGCCCTGGGAGCCGACTGGCTTGAGCTGGACGTGCACCTGACGGCCGACGGGGAGGTCGTGGTCATCCACGACGAGACGGTGGACCGGACGACCGACGGGAAGGGCAGCGTGCACGACATGACCCTGGCGGAGATCAAGAGCCTCGACGCCGGTTACCGCTGGACGGCCGACGGGGGGCGAACCTTCCCGTACCGGGGCCGCGGCCTGTCCGTCCCGACGCTGGACGAGGTCCTGGCCGCCTTTCCGGAAACGCCCATCCTGATCGAGCTCAAGGATGACGACCCGGCCCTGGCGGAAGCCGTCGCCGCCCGCATCCGGCGTCACGAAGCGGGCGACCGCGTGATGGTTGCCTCCTTCCACGACCGGACCCTGCAACACTTCCGGGCCATCGCCCCGGGGATCGCCACGAGCCTGGCCCACGACGAGAGCCTACGCTTCGTCATCCTGCAGCGCCTGGGACTGACCGCCTTCTACCAGCCGCCGGGAGTCGCCCTGCAGGTCCCGGAGTACAGCGGGCGGCTCAAGGTGTTCTCCGGCGGGCTCGTCCGGCTGGCCCACGAACGCGGCCTGGAGGTTCACGTCTGGACGGTCAATGATGCGCGGAAGATGGAGCAACTGCTCATGGAGGGCGCGGACGGGATCTTGACGGACTATCCCGACCGGGCGTTGGCGGTTCGGCGTTTGGCCGGACTCCTCACGCCAGGCCCTGGCGCCTCAAGAGATCCGGCAGCTCGGCCAGGCAGGTGATGACGAAGTCGGGCCGGCATCCCTCACCACGGCTCTGACCAACGAGCACGCTACGCGCGCCGGCCTCGGCCGCCCAGGTCACGGCCTCCGGCCTGTCATCTACCACTAGGGCTTCGGCCGGCCGGACACCCGCGTCCTCGAGGATGCGCCCATAGTAGTCGGGTCCGATCTTCAGCACCCCCACGAGGTCGGGGTCGTAGAGGCGCCGGAAGGCAGAGCTTATGCCCAAGGCGCACATGTAGCCCCCCAGCTCTTCCGAATGCTCCCCCCGACGCGGTACACAGGACGAAACCCCGCTGCCGCAGCTCCCGGATCGCTTCCACAGAACCAGAGATCGCCGCCCGAACGCGATGGGTAACGAAGGCGGTGGCGCGCCGGGCGATCTCGAAGCCTCCTCGCGGGGCGGCGTCGGGACGCCGTGCTGATCACGCCGCCGTCATCGACGAACAAAACGGGCGGCGGCACCTGTCCACCCACCCCTGCCTACTCCCGCCGGTGACCGGGCTCCGCCTACCCCGGCCGGCGCGCCACGCCGTAGATGTGGGGCTTGGCCAGGCCGGCTCCGGGCATATCGAAGCGCTCCCGTTCCTCGAA
>QGUQ01000526.1 GCA_003242195.1 Bacillota bacterium
GCAGGGCGACAAGGGCCTCAAGGGCTTCAGCCTGGCCAAGGCCATCAACCTGCATACGGAAGAGCAGAAGGCGGCCTACTGGCGCAGCGTCGAGCGGCGCCGGGAGCGGTGGAAGGCGAAGATCGCCGAGATGGTCGAGCGCCGCTTCCGGGAGGAACGGGCGGCGGTCCTGGCCGCCGTGCGGAAGGCCACGCCCGAAACGGCCGCCCAGGCGGCGGACGAGGCCATCAACGCCGAGCGTAGCAAGTGGGCGTCTTTGCTCGTGGCCATCTACGTCGGGGTGGCGGAGGACTTCGGCACGGAGATCCTGGCCCAGCTGAAGGGCGTCCGGCCCTCCGAGGTCAAGCAGTTCGGCCTCGAGCGCATCGTGCGGGCGCTGGATCAGATCGGCGCCCTGCTGGTGACGCGGATCACCGAGACCACCCGCGAGCAGCTGCGGGCCGCCATCATCGACGCCGTGCAGCAGGGGCAGGACATCGACCGCATTGCCCAGGCCATCGACGACGCGGTGTACCTGGAGCCGATCATCGAGCGGCGCAGCGAGACCATCGCCCGGACCGAGACCATCCGGGCCAGCAACCTGGGCAGCCTGGAGGGAGCCCGCCAGAGCGGGCTCCCTCTGCGTAAGGAGTGGATCGCCACCCGGGACGGCCGGGAGCGGGACGGGCACGCCGCCGCCGACGGGCAGATCGTGGACCTGGACGAGCCCTTCATCGTGGGCGGCGAGCAGCTGATGTACCCGGCCGACCCCGCAGGGTCGGCGGGCAACGTGATCAACTGCCGCTGCACGCTCGGGTTCGTCGTGGAGGGCGATGTCTGATGGAACAGCTGCAGTGCCGGCTAGAGATCAAGGAGATGGCCGAGGACGGCACCTTCACCGGCTACGCGTCGGTGTTCGGCAACGTGGACCTGGTCGGCGACGTCGTCGAGCGGGGGGCCTTCAAGCAGACCATCCACCACACCAAGGGCCGCGTGCCCATCCTCTGGCAGCACGACGCCCGCCAGCCGATCGGCGTCACCGAAGAGATGAGGGAGGACGACAAGGGCCTGTGGATCCGGGCCCGGCTGGCGCTGGCGACGCAGAAGGGCCGGGAGGCCTACGAGCTGCTGAAGATGGGCGCCATCCGCGGCCTGAGCATCGGCTACGACGTGATCAAGCAGAAGACCGAGGGCGGCGTTCGCCGGCTCAAGGAGCTGCGCCTGTGGGAGATCAGCGTCGTGACCTTCCCGGCCAACCCGGCGGCCGCCGTCGCCGCCGTCAAGTCGGTGGTGCCGTTCCAGGACCTCCCGCTGGCGGAAAGGGACCGCCCTTGGGACGCCGACGCGGCGGTGGCCCGGGTGCGGTCCTGGGCCGGCGGGCCCGAGAAGGAAAACATGAGCTGGTCCAAGTACCGCCGGGCCTTCCTGTGGTATGACGCTTCGGACCCCGAGAACTTCACGTCCTACAAACTGCCCATCGCCGACGTGATCGACGGCGAGCTGCGGGCCGTGCCGCGGGCCATCTTCGCCGCGGCGGCGGTCCTGCAGGGGGCCCGGGGCGGCGTCAACGTCCCGGACGACGACAAGGCGCGGCTGCGGGCCCACCTTTCCCGCTACTACGCGAAGATGCGGCGGGCGTTCGACGACGACAGCATCGTACCCCCCTGGGAGGACAACGGAAAGAGCGCCGGGCCGGACGGCCTGGCGCTCAGCTTTTTGGGATGGCTGGAGCTGGCCCGGCAAGAGGCCAAGGCCGGCCGCCGCCA
>QGUQ01000121.1 GCA_003242195.1 Bacillota bacterium
CCCCCCTCCACGACCCTGAGGGAGGCCACCGCCCGGCGCCGGGCGCCGTTGCGGGCGGAAGCAGCGGGGGTCATCGGGGAGGCCCGGCCCCGCCCCCGGGGGCCCCCCGGGGGGGGCCCCCCCCCCGCCGCCCCGCCCGCCGACTCCCCCGCCGTTCTGCTGGCCCTGGACGCGGAGATCGAGATCGCCGGTCCCGGCGGGTCCCGCCGGGTCGTACCCGCGGGCGAATTCTTCTTCGGGCCCTTCATCACGGCTCTACAGCCGGATGAGGTCGTCACGGCCATCCGCATCCCGCCGCGGCAAGGGGAGGACCGCGGCTGGCGCTGGGGCTACCGGTACCTCAAGATGGCGCGCCGGGCATCGGACTTCGCCATCGTCGGGGTGGCGGCGGCGGTGGCCGTGGACGGGGAAGGCGCGGTGGCCCGGGTGGGCGTGGCCCTCAACGGCGTGACCGGGGCGGCCTACCGGGCCACGGCGGTGGAGGACGTCCTGGCGGGGCAGGTGCCGTCGCCGGAACTGCTGGCCCGCGCGGCCTCCCATGCCGTCGATGGCGTCGACGTCGATGGCAACGCCATGACGTCGGCGGAGTACCGGGCGCACCTGGCCCGCGTGTACACGCGGCGTGCCCTGGAGGACGCCCTGGCCCGGGCCGGGGCGACGGCAGCGGCCGCCGACTAGCGGCCCTCGGCTGGCCATACCGGTGGGGAGAACGACGGGGATACCGGGGAGGAGGCGACCAAGGGGGGCCCGGCCCATGGGGCCGGAGCCCCCCTTGCGTGCGCCCGGCAGGGGCGAGTGTGAGAGCCGGTCTTGCAGGGGATCGCCATCAGGTCGACGGGGACACGCCCCCCTTGCCCTCGGGGCACTTTGGGTGACCGCCGGACCGGCTGCCTGTCCTGGTTGGTTCCGCCGCCCGGGTCATTGGAGGTACGCCAACACCTCCCGTGCCACGACGCCCGCCACCCCTTTGCAGAGGGAAAGCCCTTCCAGGCCCAACCCCGCGGCGACGAAGAGGCCCTCCGCCCCGCCCAGGGGCGCCACCGGCCCCGCGAAGGGCGCCCCGCCAGGTCCGGCCAGGTCGATGCAGGTACGGATCCGGTCCAGTTCGGCCTCGCCCGGCAGTTGGAAGCGGTGGTACAGGTCCTCCACCATCGCCACCGACTGCTCGAAGGAGGGGGGCATCCAGTCGCCTGCGAGCCGCGCCACCGCATGGAGGGTGCGGGGTTCCAGCCCCGTGATGAAGGTCCAGATGAGGGAACGGGCCGTGATGACCGCCGCCTCCGCCCGGGCGGGTTCCCCGTCAGAGGGGGCGGGCAGGCGGAAGGGGATGATGATGTCCTGAACCCGCTGGAACCGCCGGACGAACCCGGGCGGCAGGCCCTCCAGCGCCAGCGTGTCGGGACGGGGGCCCGGCGCCAGGATCACCGCGTCGGCGGGGATGACCTCGCCGGTGCCGCCATCACCGGCCGGGGCGGCCCGTACGCCCCGCACCCGGCCGCCGGCCAGGAGCAGCCCCGTCACCTGCCAGCCGACCCGCAACTGGCAGCCGGCACGGCGGGCGAGGAGCAGGAAGGCGTCCAGGAGCAACAAGTGATCGAGAAAGGCCGCGCGGGCCGTCCGGCCGTCCAGGGCGGCCAGGCGCAGGCGCAAGGGGGAGCGGGGATTCTCGTGTTGGGCCAGGGCGAATTCCCACGTCGCCCGGGCATAGGTGTCCAGCGGCTCGCGCCCGTAGACGGCGCGGATCACGCCGAGGGCCGTGCGGGTCTCGGCCAGGCCCGGGAACTCCCCATCATCGACCAGGATCACCTGACAGGGGCCTTGCAGGGTGTGGGCGACGGCCGTGCCGACGATGCCTCCGCCCACGACGATGACGGTGGCCGGCTTACGAGGCATCGCTGGATTCCTTCCTTGTGGCTGGTTCCTCCCCGGTTCCCGGGCGGGCGGCCCTTCACCGCTGCAGCACGCGGTGTGCGTCCCAGTGGCCGACACAATCATTACATTCTTCTACTTTCCAGCGCCGAATTCTTGCTCGAAGGCTCGCCTGGCGGGCCGCCCGGGGGTTCACCGCCGCCATCGCTGGCCGTGTTCCCGGACGGTGGCAGCCTGTCAAGCCACGGAGGGGACCGGGTTGACGACCGGTCCGGGAGAAGGCGACGGATGGGGGAGGGGAGGGAACGGCATGATCGTCGACCGGGAGCCCGGCCACGACGCCCTTGCCCGGGCGGCTGAGTTGCTGCGCCGGGCCGTGCGCCGCCGGCAGCCGGTGGCGGCGCTGACGGGGGCGGGCATCAGCGCCGAGAGCGGCGTGCCTACCTTCCGCGGATCCGGCGGCCTCTGGCACGGCTTCCGTCCCGAAGAGTTGGCGACGCCTGCCGCCTTTGCCCGCGACCCGCAGCGGGTGTGGGAGTGGTATCACTGGCGGCGCGGCCTGGTGCTGGCGGCGGAGCCCAATCCCGGCCACCGGGCGTTGGCCGTCCTGGAGGAGCGATTGCAGGACGCCTTCACCCTTATCACCCAAAACGTGGACGGGCTGCACCAGCGCGCCGGGTCCCGCCGGGTCGTCGAGCTCCACGGCAACCTCCTAGAGGCCCGCTGCACCCGCTGTGGCCGCGTCGAGCCGCTGGCGCCGGAGGCGTCCGGGATCCCGAACTGTCCCGCCTGCGGCGCCATGCAGCGACCCAACGTGGTCTGGTTCGGCGAGCCGCTGCCCGGGGCGGCATGGGCCCGCGCCCGGCAGGCCGCTGCCACGGCTTCGGTGTTCCTGGTAATTGGGACGAGCGCGGTGGTCTACCCGGCAGCCGGCCTGGTGGAGGTTGCGGCGGCCGCCGGCGCGGGGGTCATCGAGATCAACCCGGAAGAAACGCCCGTTTCGGACCTGGCCGACTCCGTCCTGCGCCAGCCGGCGGGAGAAGCGCTCCCGGCCCTGCTCCGGGAGGCAGGGATCGTGCCCGGCTAGGCGGCGGCATGGGCGCCCGGCCCCACGGCGTCTTGCGCGGCGGTACGGGTTGTGGTCCGGCGCCCGCCTAGATATGATATTGTCGAAATTAATTAGCTGCTTAAATAAAGGTTTCCCTGACTCTATACACCTGCCCCCTGGGCGGGAGGTGGCGACCTTGCCCCTTTACGAGTTTCGTTGCCGGGAGTGCGGCTATGGTTTCACCGAGCTGGTCGCCTGGGACCGGCGCAGCGGGGTGCGCTGTCCCAAGTGCGGGGGACCTGCGGAGCCCCGGGTGAGTACCTTCGCGGTCGGTTCCGGGTCTGGCGGCGGCAACACGACAGGGAGCGGTGCCGGCACCGCGGGTTTCAGCTGAGCGGCTTGCTGAGCGGAACCGTGCGTTCCGCACGCGACCGGGCCTGGGCGGCCCGGTCCTCGTTTTTCCCGGTCCGGGCGATCGGCGCCCGCCGGCCGGCGACCACCGCAGCGAGGACCAGCAGGGCGGTGGCGATGGTGCTCGCCGTGACCGCCTCGCCCAGGAGCAGGGCGGACAGGAGGATCGTGAAGAAGGGCTGCAGGAGTTGCACCTGGCTCACCCGGGCGACGCCTCCGGTGGCCATGGCCCGGTACCAGAGACCGAAGGCCGCGAACTGGCTCACCAGGCTGACGTAGGCGAGGGCCAGCCAGGCCGCCGGCGGTGCCCCGGGCACGCCTTCCCGCAGCGCCTGGATCACCGGCCAGGCCGTGACGGGCAGGCTGAGGAGCGACGCCCACCCGATGGCCGCCAGCCCGCCCAGGTGGCGGGCCAGGCGGCCTCCTTCCGCATGCCCCAGGGCGGCCGCCAGCACGGCCGCCAGAAGCACCCCGCCCGCGCCCCGGGCGCTGCCGGCCCCTAGGTGCAAGGCGTAGGCGAGCACCAATCCGGTGCCTGTCAGGGCGGCCAGCCAGAAGCGGGGCGAGGGGCGCTCGCCGGCGCGCCAGGTAGCCATACCCGCCGTCGCCAGGGGGAGGAGCCCCACCAGCACGGCCCCGTGGGTCGCGGGCAGCTCCCGCAGGGCGAGAGCGGAGAGCAAGGGGAAACCGACGACCGTACCCGCAGCCACCACCAGCAACCCGGGCACGTCCTGGCGGCCGGGCCACCGCCGGCCGCCCCGGGACGGGGACAGGGGCAGGAGGAGGGCGGCGGCCAGGGCCGCTCCCACACCGCGCCCGGGGCCGATGAGGGCGGGATCGAGGTAGGCCACGGCGTAGCGGGTGGCCGGCAACGTGACGCTGAACAGGAGGACCGCCAGGAACCCGAGGACCATGCCCGCGCCCTCCCGCTGGCCGTCACGCCGGGGGGGTTGCGAACTCGCCTTCAGCCCCCCACCGCGGCAGGCGGGGTCCCGTCTGCCGCGGGCCCCCGGCCCCGCACCACGGCCTTCGGGTTCCAGCGCGTCGACGGTTCCGCCGTTCCCCGCGACGGGCCTTTCACCGGCATCTTTCACGGGCGCGCCCCTCCCCGGTCCTGTCGCCCCCAGGATACGGGTGGAACCGTGCCGCCGTGCCGGGGCGGGGGCACCGCGCCCGGAGGGACCCGGGGGAACGGCGAACCAGCGCTATCCGCCTAGCGCCCGCAAGTCCTTGACGACGGCGTCCAGCAGGCGCGCGGCCTGGGGGTCCAGCCGGTCCAGGGCGGCCACCTCCTGCTGGGTGGCGCTGAGGTAGAGCCGCGGGCACCGGGCGCGCTTGGCGAAGTGCTTGGCCAGGCGGCTGAGGAGCAACGCCCGCCGGTGCCTCCCACCCGCCAGCTCGATACCCGCCAGGTCGATCAGGACGCTGGCCAGGGCCTCCAGGTCGCTCCGCTCCTTGTAGGCCCGCAAGCAGTTGCGCAGGCGCTCCCGGGCCGGCCGGTAGGCGCCCTTTCGGGCCAGGATGATGCCCAGGTCGTGGCTGGCATGGAGGGCCCGCTCGGGGTCCTGCCCCTGGTAGAGCTGCAGGGCCCGCTCCGTGTGATAGGCGGCCAGGTCCAGATTGCCCAGGGCGCCGTAGCACACGCCGGCGCCGTGGTGACAGGCCGCCAGCATGATCCGGGGCACGCCCTTCTCCGCCACCTCCAGGCCGTAGGAATAGGCCCGGAGGGATTCCTCATATTCTCCGAGCCGGAAGAGGGCGCTGCCCAGGCCGATGCGGGCCCGCACCCGGTCGGCCTCGCGCACCGCGGCGGCATCGGCGAGGCGGAAGGCCTGGGCTGCTTCTTTGTATTGGCCGCGGAGGAAGGCCAGCTGGCCCCGTGTGTAGTGCAGGCGCGCCGGGGTGTCCGGCGGGCAGCTGGCCAGCGGCACGCGGGAAAGGAGGCTCATCGCCTCATTGAGGTGCCGGGTTCCCTCTTCGGTGCGGCCCAGGGCGGCGTAGGCGTGGGCCAGGTCGATGTGCACGGACAGCAGGAGCGGGCCGTCGTCGGACGTTTCCAGCAGGCCGAGGGCGACCTGGAGCAGGTCCACGGCCTCCTGGTACCGCTGCTTCTTCAGGCTCCGGGCCGCCCGGGAGAGATAGTCATGGACGATCTTGCGGCGGGTGTACTCGTCCGGGTCCCCGATGAAATAGCTCAAGGGCTTGCCGAGCCGCTCCGCGATGACGCGCAGGGTGTCCAGCGGGGGAATCACTTCGTTGGCCTCGATGCGGCTGATGTAGGACCGGTCGAACCGGCCGGCCGCCAGCTGTTCCTGGGTCAGGCCCAGCTGCTTCCGCCGTTCCCGGATGCGATCGCCGATCACGGCCAACCCTCCCCTGGTGCGGGGTGACCGGCCGGCCATTCACGCCCGTGACCAGCCTGCACCCCGTGTCACGGGAGGCCCGTGTCATAATCAAACCGGGGTAGAGGCCCATCGGGGAGGTGCACGTCATGGGAAAGCTTCGACGCCTGGTGATGCTGACCCTGTTGGCGGTGCTGGCCTTGGTCCTGGCCGTGAAGGGTGGGGATGGTGAAAGCCGTACCCGGGGCCCGGCCGGCAAGGAGCTGGCCGACTGGATGGGCCCGGGCGTCCTGGACTGGACCACCGGTGATCCGGCCATGCTCGCCGATTGGATGGGCCCGGGTGTCCTGGATCGGGAGCCCGGCACCTCCGTCGGGGTGGCCAGGACAACGACCACGTGAGCTGGCGGGCGCCTGCCCGGTCCGTCCGGTTCTTCCGGTTCCGCCCGGCCGGCGCTGCCGCCCGCCGGATCTGCTGAGCTCCCCCCATCATGCAGCCCGCGGCAGCCCGGGCCGCCTGCAGCGACGGACGGTGGAACCCGACGGTGC
>QGUQ01000527.1 GCA_003242195.1 Bacillota bacterium
GGTTCGTCCCGTGGAGCTGTTCGACCAGGCGGTGCCCTCGGGTAACGCGGTGGCGGCGGCCGTGCTCGGTCGCCTGGCGGTGATCACGGGGGATGAGGAGTACCGGCACATCGCCGACCGGTTCCTGGAGGGAGCCGCCGGCCTGGCCGAGGAGCAGCCCCTGGCCATGGCCAGTACCGTGCTGCTGCGGGCCGACCAGCTGTTGGGGTACACCGAGGTCACACTGGTGGGTGATCCGGGTCACCCCGTGTTGGCGGAGTGGCGGAAGCGCCTGGCCGGGCTCTACCGGCCGGAACTGCTCCTCACCTGCCGCCCGCCGGGGGCGGGCACCGAGCGCCGGGCCATCTGGGAGGGGCGCGAGCCCGTCGACGGCCGTCCCGTAGCCTACGTGTGCCGGTACTTCACCTGTTCCCTGCCCCAGACGGAGTGGGAAGGGCTCCGCCGCCTGCTCGGCGCCTAGTCCGGCGGCTCCGGTGGCATGAGACCGGACGGTCGGTTCGCTGGGTGACCGGTCCATTGTATGCACGGGCGCTAGCGCGGTAGCCGGGGCCTCACGCTTCCCGTGCCGTCAGGAACAGCTCCGACAGCGCCCGCGGTATGGGCCAGGGCCGGCGCAGGCCCCGCAGCCGGGGGGCGCGCCAGCGGAAGCCCCGGGCCTGAACCAGTACCCAGAACGCCTCCCCGAGGCCCTCAGGCGCGTACAGGGCGTAGACCCGCTGGAGCTCGAAATCCGCGGCCAGGTCTCCCTGCCGCGCCCGGCGGGCCAGGGACAGGGCTTCCTCTTCGATCCCCAGGTTGAGGAGGAAGGCGCCCTGGGGCACCAGACCCAGGTCCCGCAGGCCCAGGGTTCGTCCCACGCGCTGGAGGTAGGTGAAATCCAGGTCGGCGGTGAGGTCCTGCTCGCCGGGGCGGGCGAAGGGGTCGTCCAGCCGCTGCTGCCGGTAGTAGCCCCGCAGGCTGCCCTGCGGCCGCCCGGCGCGGTACACCTCCGAGGCCGGGCCACCGTAGTCGATGGTGACCACGAAGGCCCGCCGGGCCAGGGCACCCGCGATGGCCCGCAGCATGTCACCGGCGCCCACGTTGACGTCCACGATGTGTCCGGGTGGCGGTTCGATGCCTTCCTCCTGCAGGATCCGCAGGGCCCGCGGCTCGCTGACGGATCCCGGCTGGTAGGCCAGGGCGCCGTCCCGCAAGGTCACGTACAGCTCCTGCCACCGCCCCGAGGCGTCGCGGACCAGCCGGTGGACGGGGAAGGCGCTCATCAGCTCGTTCATCAGCACGACGTGGACGGGGCCGGCCCGCTCGACGCTGGCGACCCACCGCACCGGGGCCTCGGGCCAGGCAGCCTTAATGAGGTCGCGCTGGCGCTCTTGCAGGCGCCGGCTCTCATCGACGATGACGTACTCCAGCCGGTCCCCGTCATAACCCTCCTCCCGGGCGGCCAGCAACAGGTCCCGAGCGAGGTGACCGCCGCCCGCGCCGATCTCCAGGACGCGCCCCTGCCCCCGCGGTGCCGCCAGGTCCAGCATCTCCCGCACCTGCCGCCAGAGGAACCGGCCAAAGGCGGGGTGGAAGGACGGGGAGGTGAGGAAGTCCCCCTCCTGGCCGATGATGGGCCGCTCCTGGGCGTAGTACCCGTGCTCGGGGTGGTGCAGGGCCAGGTCCATGTAGCGGGCGAAGGGGATGGCACCCTGCCGGTGAATCTCTTCCAGGATCAGGCGAAGAAGTTCGGATTTCCCTTCA
>QGUQ01000528.1 GCA_003242195.1 Bacillota bacterium
GGTCTTCTCACGGCCAGCCCCGCCCGCCGGGCGGCCCGGGACGCGAAGCCGTACAGCAGGTTGCCGACGCGCACCATGTCCATCTGGGCCGCCGGCTCGACCACCAGCAGCGTGCTCTCGGCGCAGTGGACGATGGGCGGGCGCAATCCCTCTGCTTCGAGTTCCTGCACCAGCCGGCGGAAGCGGCTCCACTGGCGCCGGGCCGCGCCGGGGCGGGTGGCGGCCGGGAGCTGGGCGTAGAGCCCCTCCACCTCCACGCCGGGGACTTGCCGGGCGCGGCGGAGGAAGGGAACGACCTCTCCCGGCGGCAGCCCGCCGCGGCCGAAGCCCAGGTCCACCTCCACGTGGACGGGGCAGGCCCGGGGCGACCCCGCGCCGTCGTCCGGGGGCGACCATCCGGCCGTGGCGGCCGCGCGGGCAATGGCTTCGAGGGTTTCCCAGCCGGTTACGGTGGCGGTCAGGCCGTAACACAGCCACAAGGGGACCAGCTCGGCGAAGGGCGGGTCGAAGACCAGGACCGGCGCGCGGATGCCGGCCTCCCGGAGGCGGATGGCCCCGTCGGCCGTGGCCGTGCCCAGCCAGCCCGCTCCCGCGGCCAGGAAGGTGCGCGCAACGGTCTCCGCTCCGAAGCCGTAGGCGTCGCCCTTGACCACGGCCATCAACCGGGTGCCGGGCGCCAGCAAGCGCCGCACCGCGGCCACGTTGGCGGCCAGGACGTCGAGATCGACCTCCAGCCGGGCCCGGGCCAGGGCGGCCCGCAACGACGGCGGCAACCCGTCCCCGCCGAGGCCAGCCGGATCTCCTGCGTGTACGCGCTCGGTCAAGTGCACCGCTCCTTCCGGACGTTCGCCCCATGATTCGCGGCCATGGCCTGCCGGTCCTGGCGGGTTGTTATCTTTACCGTTACATCCCCCTTACAGCCTTGCGGCGGCCGGCTACCGTGATACATGGCCGGGGTCTTCCGCCCGGGTCTTCCGCCCGGGTCTTCCGCCGGGGTACCCGGCCGACGGCGGCTCCCGCGGTTTCCTTCGGGCCTCGAAAGGCTTTCCCTGTCCGGTGGAGAACGCCAACATATTCAGGGGCCGGGCACACCGTGCCCGCGGGGAGAACGGGACCCGTGGGGATGGCGGGACCCACGCTCCCGCCCGGGAAGGGGCCGGAAAGGGCCATCCTGACGGGCCATGACGGGAAGCGTGGCAGACCATGACGGGAAGGGAGATGGACGGTGCAGGATCGTCCCTTGTCGACGCCGCAGGGGGACGCGGCGGAGCCCCAGGAGAGGGCGGGCGGACCCGTGGGGAGCGGCGGGGGGTCGGGCGACCGGCCCGCACCGTGGCCTGCGGCCTATGCCCGCTTGCGGGAGCGGTTGGCGCAGGTGGCCGACCTGGAGGCGGCGGGTGCGCTGCTCAGCTGGGACGAGGAGGTCTACATGCCGCCCGGCGGCGCCGAGGCGCGGGCGGAGCAGAAGGCCACCATCGGTCGCCTGGCCCACGAGCTGTTCACCGCCCCCGAGGTGGGGGAGTGGCTGGAGGAACTGCGGGAGTGGGAGGCGACCCTGGACCCCGACTCCACCGACGCCGGCATCCTCCGGGTGACGCGGCGCGAGTACGAGCGCGCCCGCAAGGTGCCTTCCGAGCTGGTGGCTGAGCTGTTGCGGGCCGGTTCCCAGGGGTACCACGCCTGGGTCGAGGCCCGGCAGCAGCGGCGCTTCGCGCCCTTCGCCGGCGTCCTGGCCCGCTT
>QGUQ01000122.1 GCA_003242195.1 Bacillota bacterium
CTAGGTTTTTTATAAGCACACTGTTTTCCCCCCTTCTGGGGGGGGGTCGGGGAAGCCCTCCCCAAAAAACCCAAGCGGGGGGGCCGGGGCAATAAAGTTCAGACTGATGTTCCTAACCCCCTGGTGCCCCCCCCGCCGCACCCGCAGCCACCCCGGCAGCCACGCCCAGATGGCGCCCCCGGCCATGGCCGCCAGCACCACCAGGGGAAGGTGCAGGACCGCGGGCAGGCCTGCCAGGTAGACGCCCGTCCACGACGCCGCGAAGGCAGCCAGCAGGTACTGGCCCTCGACGCCGATGTTGAAGAGCCCGGCGCGGAAACCCAGGGCCACCGCCATGCCGGAGAAGATCAGGGGCACGGTGCGAGACAGCACGGAGGCGATGCTGTCCGGAGTACTGAGGTTATAGGAGATCAGGATCCCTAGGACCTCACCGGGGTTGCCCCCGGCCAACAGCACCACGCCCGCTCCGATGACGGTCGCCAGCAACAGTGCGGCCACCGGCACCGCCGCCTGAAGCAGGAGGCGGAGGACGGGATTCACGATGCCTCACCTCCCGCCAGCATCATCCGGCCGAGGACCTCGGCCGTGGCCTCGGAGCGAGCCAGTTCCCCGACCAGTCGCCCTCGGGCGATGACGCCGATGCGGTCGGCGAGCGCCAGGATCTCCTCCAGGTCGGCAGAGATCAGCAGCACGCCCAGGCCGCGGGCACGGGCCTCCAGGAGCTGGCCCCAGACGAACTCGATGGCGCCCACGTCCAGGCCCCGGGTCGGCTGGGCGGCGACGATAATGCGCGGCGCCTGGCTCAACTCGCGCGCCAGCACCAGCTTCTGCTGGTTGCCGCCCGACAGCGAGGCCACGGGCACGTCCAGGGAGGGCGTCCGCACGTCGTAACGGGCCACTTCCCTGGCGACGTGGCTGCGGATGGTGGCGGGACGGAAGAAGGGCCCGCGCCGCCAGCGGCGATGCCGGTGGCGGCCCAGCAGGGCGTTTTCCCAGATGGACATGGGAAGGACCAGCGCCTGCCGGTGGCGGTCCTCGTGGATGACGGCCATTCCCGCCGCCCGCCGCCGCTCGACGCTCCACCGGGTGGCATCGGCGCCCAGGAGCCGGATGTGCCCCTCATCGGGCACCCGCAGCCCGGTGATCACCTGGACCAGCTCCGCCTGCCCGTTCCCCTCGACGCCAGCGATGGCGTAGATCTCGCCGGGGCGGACCGAGAGGGAGACGCGCTCCAGCACGGTGCGGGTGCCTTCCCGGCAGGTGACATCCGCCAGCTCCAGCAGGGGGCCGCCCTCCGCGGCGTCCCCAGCCGGCGGCTTCTCCAGGTCGAACAGGACGGGGCGCCCCACCATCATCTCCGCCAGCCGGGGCTTGGTGGCCTCGCGGGCCTCGAGCGTGCCCACGACGCGCCCGCGCCGGAGCACGGTGATGCGGTCGGCGATGGCGAGCACCTCGTCCAGCTTGTGGCTGATGAACAGCACCGTCTTGCCTTGCTTCCGCAGCTCGCGCAGGTGGTGGAAGAGCTCCTCCACCTCCTGGGGGACCAGGACGGCGGTCGGCTCATCCAGGATCAGCACTTCCGCTCCCCGGTACAGGACCTTGAGGATCTCGACGCGCTGCTGCTGGCCCACCGAGAGGCGGGCGACCGGCGCGTCGGGGTCGATGTCCAGGTGGTAGCGCTGGGCCAGTTCCCGCACGCGGGCCCGGGCGGCGACCAAATCCAGGCGTGCGGCCGAGCCGGGCTCGCTGCCCAAGACCACGTTCTCCGTCACGGTGAAGCGGGGGATGAGCATGAAGTGCTGGTGGACCATCCCGATCCCCAGCTGAGCCGCGTGGCGCGGCCCGCGAAGCCGCACGGGCTGGCCCCGCAGGCGGATCTCCCCCTCATCGGGCTCGTAGAGGCCGGCGAGGATCTTCATCAGCGTCGACTTGCCGGCGCCGTTCTCGCCCACGATGGCGTGGATCTCGCCCGGCCGGACGGCGAAGCTGATCCGGTCGTTGGCGATCAGGCCGGGAAAGCGCTTTGTGATGCCGACCGCTTCGATCATCCAGTCGGACAACGATGCCACCCCCGCAGCGGGACCGTGGACAAGGAGAGGGGACGGCCGCCGAGGCCGTCCCCTGCGGGAGCCCGGGACAGCGCGGCGCTCGTCGTCTGCGCCGCGCCCCGCCACGCCTCACCGGGATCTCCCGGCCGGTACCCGCCGTCTCATCGCGATCCATCGTCCCGACGATGCCCTGCATGCGGGCTCGCCTTCCGCTGCCGGCTTGCCCGCTGCCGTCTCAGACGTCACCCGGCTTGTCCGGAACCTGGATTTCGCCGTCGATGATCTTCTGCTTCAGCTCGTCCAGCTGGCTCGTGATGTCCTGGATCATCGAGCGGTTCTTGTCGTTGATGGCGTAGCCGACGCCGTCTTCCTTCAGGCCGTACTCGTGGGGGCCGCTCTGGAACTTGCCCTCGACCACCGAGCGGACGACGTCGTAGACGGCCACGTCCACCCGCTTGACCATCGAGGTCAGGATCACGTCGGCGTAGTCCGGAGCGGTCAGGGACTGGTCGGCGTCAACGCCGATGGCCAGTTTCTTCTGCTGCTTCACCGCTTCGAAGACGCCACGGCCCGTGCCGCCCGCCGCGTGATAGATCACGTCGGCGCCCTTCTGGATCTGGGCCAGGGCCAGCTCCCGGCCCTTGGTGGGGTTGTTGAAGGCCTCGCCCGTGGTGCCCACGTAATCCACCAGGACCTCGACCTCGGGGTTGACGTACTTGGCGCCGGCGCGGTAGCCCGCTTCGAACTTCTCGATCAGCGGGCTCTTCATCCCGCCGACGAACCCGACCTTGCCCGTCTTGGTCTTGAGGGCCGCGGCCGCGCCTACCAGGAACGAACCCTCGTGCTCCTTGAAGAGCAGGCAGGCCGCGTTGTCCAGGGGCTCCGTGGTGCAGGAGTCGACGATGGCGAAGTTCACGTCCGGGTATTCCTTCGCCACTTTGGTGAGGGGGTCGGTGAAGAGGAAACCGACGCCGATAACCAAGTCGTACCCCTGCTCGGCAAAGGTCCGCAGCAATTCCTCACGGTTCTGGCCGCCGGCGTCAGGTTCGGCGTCCTTGACCTCGAGCCTGTCGCCGAACTCCTGCAAGGCCTTTTCGAGCCCGGCGTAGGCCATGTCGTTGAAGGACTGGTCACCGCGCCCGCCCACGTCGTAGACGAGGCCGACGCGGATCTTCTCGCCCGACGCGCCCTGGCCGTCCTGGCCGCCATCGCCGCCGTTACTGCCGGTGTTGCCACCGTTGCCGCCGCCGCAGGCCGCCAGCAACAACGCCGCGATGGCCAGCAGGGCTACCGGCCCGAGCAGGCGCCCTTTCAGGCGTAACCTCATGGAATGTACCTCCCCGCCGGATTCGGGATGATGTGGTGTCGCCTCGAACTGTGTCGAAGGGCGAACCATTCATTGGTTCCCCATAGCGGGGCGTTCTCCTTCCCTCCCGGCGGGGAGGTCGGCCTGAACTTTTTGCCCGCGCTGGGGGCTCCTGCACCCGCTGAGGGTCCCTGCCGCGGGCCGCGCTGTGTTGTGCCCGTCAGCGGGAGACGAAGGGATTGCCGGCGACCCAGAAGCGCCAGGGCACGTCCTTCCATTCCCCGGCGTAGTCGATGTTGATGCGCGGCCCGCGCGCAACGCGGCCCACCGTGTAGGGAGGGCTGGGGTGATGGAGCCGCAGGGGCGAGCGCGGGTCGAAGAGGGCCAAGCCGTACTGGGCCAAGGTGATGCCCAGGGCCTGGCAGAGGCGGCCCGGCCCATTGGTCAGCAGCCGTTCCCGGCCGGGCGGCAGGCCGCGCCGCCTGCGCATGAGGTCGAGACCCCTCCGCGGCTCCAGGGCCCGGACGAGCACGGCCTCGGGTTGTTCGGGTTCGGCGGCCACCACGTTGAAGCAGTGATGCATGCCGTAGATGGCGAACACGTAGGCGTACCCCGCCGGGCCGAACATCACCTCCGTGCGCCGGGTACGGCGGCCGCCGTAGGAGTGGGCGCCGCGGTCGTGGGGGCCCGCGTAGGCCTCGGTCTCGACGATGATTCCGCTGGCCAGGCCCTCTTCCGTTTCGTGGACCAGCTCCATGCCGAGGAGCGCGCGGGCCAGCTCCTCAGCCGGCCTGCGGCAGAAGTCCCGGTCGATCACGGGCCCGAGGGGCTCACCGGGCTCCTCCAGGACCGGGCGCCGGTGGGTACTGGAACGTTCGGGACGGTTCTGCATGCTTTCAGTGTAGCGCACCCCTGCGGAAGACGGCTGACCCGTGACCCGGTTGGAGATGGGGCTCGGGCGCGGCCAGGGGGAGGGTGAGGTCATGGCGGCGGGCGAAAGCGGCATCCACCTGTGTGTGTTCGACCTGGACCACACGCTGGTCCGCTCCGATCTCGACCTGGACCGGATGAAGCGAGACGTCGCCTCCCACCTGCGGCGGCGGGGCGTGGGACTGGCGATGGGCGAGCCCCTTCCGCCCATCGCCGAGCTACTGCGGGCCGCCGAGGTCCACGACGGGCGCCACGGCAGCCGCGTGGCTGCGGAAGTGTGGCAGATCGTGGCCGAGCACGAGCGGCGGGCACTGGCGGCCGCGCGGGAGGAACCGGGCGCCCGGGAGACCTTGGGAGCGCTGCGTGCCCGCGGCTGCTGGGTGGCCGTGTGGACGAACAATGCTTCCGCCACCGCGGCGGAAGCGCTGGCCCGGGCGGGCCTTGCGGGCCTGGTCGACGTCCTCGTGGGGCGCGACGACGCCGGCGCGCTGAAGCCGGCCCCCGACGGCTTCAAGGTGATCCTGGACCGCTTGGCGGCCGTCGCCGGGTGCCGGCATGCAAGGCGGGCGGGCGCTGTGGCAGCCCGCTGCCACGGGGATGCCGGCGTAGCCCGGAAGCGGGCCACGGAGCGAGCCATCGTCATCGGAGACTCCTGGATCGATGGTGCGGCGGCGTCCGCCGCGGGGGTCCGCTTCGTCGCCTTCCGCACCCCGGCATCGATCTTTGCGGCCCGCGGCGTTCCCGTCTGGCGGCGCGTGGAACATCTGGCCGAGGTGCTCCACCTGCCCGGCATGCCGGCGGGTTCCCGGTGCGGGTGAGGGCGAGCCGCGCGGAACCACTGGATGCAGCCCCCGGTCCCGGGTCATCCTAAGCGCCCGGAAGGAGGGCCGGCCATGGTGAGTGACCGGGTACCCGGCCGCGCGGGAAGTGCCATCCTGGAACGCGATCCCGCGTACACCGCCAAACTCCCGGACCCGCGGGGCGATGCCTCCGTCGAGCTTCGCTACCTGGACGACGAGGGCCGCTACATGGTCATGAACATGGGACCCCAGCACCCCAGCACCCACGGGGTGCTGCGGGTCGTCCTCACCCTCGAGGGCGAGACGGTGGTCCACGCCGAGCCCGACATCGGCTTCATGCACCGCAACTGGGAGAAGCAGGTCGAGTACCGGACCTACGCGATGAACGTCCCCTTCGCCGATCGCAACGACTATGTGGCTCCCTTTCACAACGAGCGGTTGATCTGCGAGGCGGTGGAACGCCTCCTGGGGGTGGAGGTGCCGGAGCGAGCCCGCTGGCTGCGGCTTGCGTTGTGCGAGATGGAACGCATCGCCAGCCACGCCTTGTGGCTGGGCACCATGGGGCTCGACCTGGGCGCGGTCACGCCCTTCCTCCACGTCTGGCGCGACAGGGAGCGGTACTACGGACTGGTGCAGATGCTCACGGGCGGCCGCCTCTTCCCGCAGTTCATGCGAATCGGCGGGTTGCGCAACGACACGCCCGACGGGTGGGTGGAGGGGGCCCTGGCATGGCTCGAGCACATGGAAAACGAGGCCTGGCCCGATTACGTCCGGCTGCTGTTCGAGAACGAGTTCTACGTGCGCCGGGTGAAAGGCGTGGGTCCGGTGACGGCGGAGCAGGCCGTGGCCTGGCAGGCCAGCGGGCCGGTGCTGCGGGCATGCGGCGTCGCCCATGACCTGCGCGCTTCCGATGGAGGCGTACCTTACCGAGAGCTGGACTTCCGACCGGTGGTGGAAGAAGGGGGCGACGTGTACGCCCGCAATCAGGTACGGGTCCGGGAGATGCTGGAGAGCATCCGCCTGGCCCGCGAGGCGCTGAAGAACCTTCCCGACGGCCCCGTCATGGCGAAGCTGCCCCGAGCCCTGCGCCCCCAAGGCGAGGTTAACACCGACATCAG
>QGUQ01000123.1 GCA_003242195.1 Bacillota bacterium
CTTGGGGGCCGCCCAGACTCAGGGAATATGGATAGACCTGGATATGCCGCCGGGCGGCCCATGCTGCAGCAAATGTAACATAGACTAAACTTTTGTGCTACTATTCTACGCTGTTCGTTGCCTAACTCCTCCTGGGGGGCTGTAAATCGCCATGGCCAAGCACGTTTTCATTTGCTACGGTATAGTTACAATTGATCGAGGTAGGGGGAGAGCCTCCGGCCGGACGGCAAGGGGCTGCCGACCCGTTGGGTGGAGGTGCTGACCATGGGCACACAGGTCCTGGGCGTGGACCGGGCGCTAGCCCGTTGGATGTACGAGACCATGGTGCTCATACGCCGTTTCGAGGAAGCGGCGGAACGGCTGTTCTATGCTGGGCGCATCCACGGGACCATGCACCTCTGTATCGGCCAGGAAGCGGCCGCCGTAGGAGTATGTGCTGCCTTGGAGCCGGGTGATTACATCACCAGCACCCATCGTGGGCACGGACACGCCATCGCCAAGGGACAGGACGTCAACCGGATGATGGCTGAGCTCATGGGCAAGGCAACGGGATACTGCCGAGGCAAGGGCGGATCCATGCACATCGCTGACATTGAGGTGGGGAACCTTGGCGCCAATGGCATCGTAGCCGGGGGGCTGGGAATCGCCTGCGGGGCGGCATTGGCCTTGAAGATGCAGGAGCGTCCCCAGGTGGTTGTGGCCTTCTTCGGAGACGGAGCCGTCCACGAGGGCGACTTTCATGAGGCGCTGAACTTGGCTGCCATCTGGAAGCTGCCAGTCGTCTTTGCATGCGAAAACAACCAATACGGTATGTCGGCTCCTGTGGAGCGTATGCTCGGTAACCCGCGCATCCACGAGCACGCCCAGGCATACGGCATCCCAGGAGTGCGGGTTGACGGTTGCGACGTACTGGCCGTGTACCAGGCGGCGGAGGAAGCGGTGGGTCGAGCGCGCAACGGTGGGGGGCCGACCCTCCTTGAAATCGTAACCTATCGTTATCGCGGTCATTCCCGCAGCGACGCCCAGCGCTATCGCACGCGTGAGGAAGTGGAGCGCTGGAAGAAGCGAGACCCAATCCCCGCGTTTCGTCGCCAGTTAGAGGCGAATGGATTTGACTCCCAGGAATTGGATGCCCTGGAGGCTGCAGTGGCGGAGCGGATAGAAGCGGCTGTTCGGTACGCCGAGGAAAGTCCGGAACCGGCTCCGGAAGACCTGCTCGCCGACGTGTACGCGGAGGGAGCGGGAGGTGAGTGGGGTGCGTGAGCTCACGACGGCCCAAGCGATCCGGGAAGCACTAGCCGAAGAAATGCGCCGAGATGCCAGGGTCTTTTTGCTGGGTGAAGACATCGGGATATATGGAGGGGCCTTTGGAGTAACGAACGGGCTCCTTGAGGAATTCGGCCCTGATCGAGTGCGAGACACACCGATCGCCGAGTCCGCCATTGTGGGGTGTGCGATAGGAGCCGCCCTGTTGGGCATGCGGCCCGTTGTGGAACTCCAGTTCTCGGATTTCATCACCAACGCCATGGATGCCATCGTCAACCAGGCTGCGAAAATTCGCTACATGTTCGGGGGAAAGGCCCGGGTTCCGATCGTGGTCCGCACGCCGGGCGGGGCCGGTACGGGAGCTGCAGCCCAGCATTCCCAGAGCCTCGAAGCTTGGACGGCCCACATTCCGGGGCTAAAGGTGGTCATGCCCTCGGACCCAGCGGAAGCCAAGGGATTGCTCAAGGCCGCCATTCGCGACGATAACCCGGTGATCTTCTACGAGCACAAGCTGCTGTACCGCGTGAAAGGCCACGTGCCTGAAGAAGACTACACGATTCCCCTCGGTAAGGCCCGTGTGGTGCGGCCGGGTCGCGATGTCACCGTAATCGCAACGTCCTATCAGGTGCAGCGAGCGTTGCAGGCTGCCGAGCTGTTAGCAGCCGAAGGAGTGGACGTGGAGATCATCGATCCGCGAACGCTACTGCCCTTGGATCGCGAGACCATCATCCAATCCGTGGCAAAGACGGGGCGAGTGGTCATTACCCACGAAGCCGTCCAGCACGGTGGCGTTGGAGCAGAGATCGCCGCTGCCATCATGGAGAGTGAGGCCTTCTATTACCTGGACGCGCCCCTGGTTCGCGTGTGTGGTAAGCCTGTGCCCATACCGTGTAACAGGCGCCTCGAGGAGATGGCACTCCCTCAGGTAGCGGACATCGTAGAGGGAGTGCGGCGGGTCCTCGACATTGGATCGGAAGGGAGTGTGGCATGATGCAACCCGTCATCATGCCCGTCCTGGACATGACCATGGAGCGAGGGATCATCCTGCGCTGGCTAAAAAGGCAGGGAGACCAGGTTCGTGCCGGTGAGCCGCTGTTTGAGGTGCAGACGGACAAGGCAGATATTGAGGTCGAGGCACCGGTTGACGGTGTGTTGGCTCGGATCGTTTACCCAGAGGGTGCCGAGGTACCGGTACGGGAAGTGGTGGCCTACATCGCAGCACCCGGCGAGGAGTTCGACGCGGTGCCCCAGGTGGCTTCACCGAGCGGAACGGCTTCCGAGCCATCCGAAGCATTCGGGTCTGCAGTTGCCGCGGAGCCCGCTCCCCTTTCGGCGGCGCGAAGTGCCGGTTCGGGTTCGCCCCAACAGGGGCGCATCCGGGCTACGCCGGCGGCCCGCAGGAGGGCCCGGGAGTTGGGGATTGACTTGTCCCGGGTAGCCGGGACGGGCCGCAGCGGAGTGATCCGGGTGGCTGACGTGGAGGCTGCGGCGGGGGTGACGTCGGGAGCTTCCGAAGAGCCGCACGCCCAGACGGTGGATGGACGCCATGTGGCATCGCCCCCGGCACCACGTGTTCCTTCGGTGGTCCACCCGTTCAACACCACCGGGGGGATGAACGATGACGGCCTTGAGCGGGTGCCCGTACGGGGGAACCGTAAGGCTGTAGCCGAACGAATGGCCGAGAGTGCCCGCATTCCCCAGGTTACCCTGTATGCTCGCGCCAATGCCGTGCCCATTCAAGACTTTCGCCGGCAATTCGGACCGGCGGTGACCGAGGCCACGGGTCACCCTCTTTCGTATACGGCCGTTCTGGCCTTCGTCGTGGCGCGCACCTTGCCTCGCTTTCCCTATTTGAATGCTCACTGGCGGGAGGGCGAAATCTGGCGGTTTCGTTCGGTACATCTGGGGATAGCGGTGGCCCTACCAGAGGGTGGGCTCGTGGTACCGGTCATTCGCGACGCTGAGAAACGCTCACTCGCAGAATTGGCACAAGCCGTGGCTGATGTGAGTGCCCGCGCCCGTGAAGGGCGGCTGAGGTCCGACGAGTTTGGGGGCGGAACCTTCACGATTAGCAACTTGGGTATGTTCGGTGTGGAATACTTCAATGCGTTACTTAATCCACCACAAGTGGGAATCCTTTCCGTTGGCGCCATTACGCAACAGCCGGTTGAGGACGCCGGTCATTTGACGCTAAGGCCTTGTATAACCTTAGGTCTGACATTCGACCATCGTGCCGTTGACGGCGCAGATGCCGCCAAATACCTGCGGCACCTCGTGGAGGCGCTGGAAGATCCGTGGCGTCTGCTGATCTAGGTTCCAGTGATAAGGCCTATGTCGATCCTTCTCTTGCCGCGTCGGGTGCCCCGTCGGCAGCGAGTAGGGCACGTGCGGTCGCTGCATCGGTGATCAGCGTCTTGACGTAACCACCCCGCAACGCGCCGAGCAATGCCCGGACTTTGGCAGGGCCACCTGCGACTACGATAACGTCTTCGATAGCGTGCAGGTCCTCGAGGCGGAGCGCCACCGTGCGGCGGTCGAGCTCGCTTCGAACCGGTCGGCCGAGTGCGTCGAAGAAGCGTGCGAACATGGAGCCGACGGCCCCGAGAGCGATCAGTTCGCTGAACGTTTCTTCATCAAGGTAGCCAACTTGCCGAAACGTGGCTGTCGGCTCCATTTCACCTACGCTCGTCAGGATATGCGTGGCATTCCGGGCTTGCTCCAGTACATGGGCAATGAAGCGCTCCGCCATCAGGGCGTCGCAGACCTCGGCCCGGCTAAGAAACATGGGAGCGTAAAGGTAGAAACAACGTGCTCCGAACGCATCGGCTACTCGGCGGGCTATGTCAAAGGGGTTGATTTCACCCAGATCAGGGGTTAGACCACCGGTGATTTGGACCACCCGCAAATCGGACACGACACGTGGAGTCAGTTGCTGGGCGACTTCGAGCAGGGTCGTACCCCATGTTACACCTAAGCAATCGCCTGGACGCAATGCGCGTTCAAGGTAAGTGGCAGCTGCCTTTCCAAGGACGCGCTTGAGTTGTGCCCCGTCAACCGGCGTAGGTATCACCACGGCTCGAGGAATGCGAAAGTGGTGTATGAGGCGTCCCTCCAATTCAGCCAAGCGGACACCAGGATGCTGAATGGTGATGTGAACGATGCCAGTTTCCCTGGCTTGCTTGAGCAATCGGTTCACACGCAAGCGGCTGACGCCAAGACGGTGGGCAATCTCTTGTTGGGTGAGGCCTTCCTCGTAATATAGCCAGGCGCAGCGGACCAGGAGTTCGGTCGTCCGATCATCCCTTTGCATCCCTACTCCTCCTTCTTGCATCTCCCTGGGAATGGAGCTCCGCCGATGGGGCTCCGGGCCGGGGGTGGGGGCGGCGGAGGCTTACGGGGCAGGGCGCTCGGGCACGTCTCCTGTGCCCGACCACGGGTTGGCAGCCTGCCCTGACATTATATCCTGACCCCCGCGGGCTGGGCGTTCGAGAGCGGGGCGATGGGGGGCCAATGAGTACCGTGGCCACGGAGGTGTGGTAGGTGGACCAAAGGCCGCAATGGCTCAAGGTACGGCTACGGCAGGGGCCACATTATGTGGAGATAAAGCGCCTCATGCAGGAACTAAAGCTCCATACTGTCTGTGAGGAGGCACGCTGTCCCAACATCTTCGAGTGCTGGGGGTACCGGACGGCCACCTTCATGATCCTGGGAAATATTTGCACCCGCGCGTGTCGTTTCTGCGCCGTCACGACGGGGCGGCCCACCGAGTTGGATTGGGAGGAACCGGGGCGCGTCGCAAATGCAGTAGAGCACTTAAGGTTGCGACACGTTGTCATAACCTCAGTCGCCCGGGACGACCTCGCGGACGGAGGAGCGGCCGTATTTGCCCAGACCATCCGTGCCATTCGTCGTCGTTGTCCAAACACGTCCGTTGAGGCCTTGATACCCGACTTCAACGGTGATTGGGGCGCCTTACAAACAGTACTGGAAGCCGAACCGGACATCCTGAATCATAATGTTGAGACCGTACGCCGCCTCTCGGACCACGTTCGCTCGAAGGCGAAATATGAACGTTCGATGGCCCTCCTGGCAGAGGCCAAGCGCCGCGCACCGCAAATCAAGACGAAGTCCGGAATCATGCTCGGTCTCGGGGAGACATGGGCAGAAATCATTGAAACACTAAGAGACCTGCGAGCTTGCAATGTGGATATTGTGACCATTGGACAATACCTGCGACCAACGAACAACCCGATCCACTTACCCGTTAAGAAGTACTATCACCCTCAGGAGTTCGAGGAGCTAGGACGCATTGCTCGGCAGATGGGCTTTCTGCATGTCGAGTCGGGGCCCCTCGTGCGCAGCTCATATCACGCCCACGAACAGGCGGAGCGTGCCCTAACGCACGTCTCAGGCAATGGTCTTGTCGACGCTCAAACGGTCCATTGATCCATGCTCGTTGAGCCAGCTCAATTGACCAAGACCGGGGAGGGGTAATTGGGTTGCCTTTTGTTGCACCCGACACTTTCCGTGCTCTCCGCCATCGTTGATTGTACATGGGTGCTGCAACCACTGTGTCGGTCGAAGAGGTGACCGATATGAATACATTATGCGCGCTTCGCCTTCCGGGCTTGACGCCGTACGAGGCCAGCTGGCGGCTGCAGCACCGGCTTGTACAGGCACGTCAACAACAACTCATTCCCGACCTCTTGCTCCTGCTTGAACATCCTCCGGTTTACACCATCGGGCGAGCCGGCCAGGATCAGGAAGTCTTGCTAGACCGCGAGGCCTGCAGGGTGCGGGGTGTGGAAGTTCACTACACGGATCGTGGCGGACGAGTGACATACCACGGTCCCGGACAGCTGGTTGGCTACGGGATCATAGACCTGCGAGGGCTCGCCATGGGTGTGCGCGGATATATTCGGTCCCTGGAGGAGG
>QGUQ01000124.1 GCA_003242195.1 Bacillota bacterium
GACGTGGCGTCTCGAACACCGGTCCGCCATCGGCTCGCCTTCGTCCTCATGGCGGGACTGCTGGCGGCGGGGACGGTCACCTGGACGACGGCCGTCACCCGGGCCCTGGGCGAGGCCGGCCGCCTTACCGCCGGCGGCCGCCCGGTGGCGGGCCACGGCGTTGCGGCAGCTTCCCCGACCGCCGGTCGGTACCACCCGGGCGTCACGCTGGTCGCCGTCCCCGGCCTCGACATGGCCCTGCTCCGCGCATTGACGACCACCGACCCCACCTGGCGACGGCTCATGGATCACGCAGCCGTCGGCCTCATGACGACCCACACCGGCGGTTACTACGGGCGGGAGGCCGGCTATCTGACCATCGGCGCGGGCGCCCGCGCCCTCAGCGCCCCGGAAGCGAGTTGGGTCCTCCAGGGCGACGCGCGGCTAGCCGGCATGACGGGCCGGGACATCTTCCGCGGATGGAGCGGGGAAGGGACCAGCGATAAGGGCTCGCCGTACCCGCCCGTGTTCCACCTGGGCTGGCCGCAGCTACTGCGGGTCAACGAGGGCCTGCACCATCCCGTGCGGCCGGGCGCCCTGGGCGAAGCCCTGCACCAGGCGGGCATCGCCACGGCGGCCCTGGGCAACGCCGACCTGGCCGGAGGGCCCTGGAGCAAGGATGCGCGCGGGGCGCCGCTGATCACCAGCGATACCCGTGGGAGGACGGACTACGGCTTGATCGACGCCCGCACGTTGCGTGCGGCCCCTGACTTTCCTGGCGGATGGCGCACCGACTGGGCCACGGTTCTGGCGGCATGGCGGGACCTCCGGGGACGCGCGGGTCTCATCGTCATCGAGGCGGGCGATCTCGGCCGGCTGGAGGCGCTGGCCCGAAACCTGGAGGAGGGGCGCCGGGAACAGGCGCGGCTCGAGGCGGGGAAGGCCCTGGGTGAGGGCCTGGCCCGCCTGGCCGCCGAACGTCGCCCGGGGGAGCACGTCATTCTGGTCAATCCCGCTCCCCCCGACGACGCCCGTGCCAGGGGCGAGACTCTTCTGCCGGTGGCCCTTTGGGGAACCGGGCCCGGCCTGCTCACCAGTCCCAGCACGCGCCGGACCGGGATCATCCTGAACACCGACCTGGCCCCCACCATCGCGGCCCACCTGGGCGCTCCGGCCGCGCCGGAGTGGACGGGACGCCCCCTTTCCGTGGTACCGGCGGCGGGGGATGCCCTGACCGCCCTGGACGGTCTCCACCAGGCACTGGTGGCCAACTACCAGCGCCGGGCCCCGTTCATCCGCACCTTCGTTCTGGCCGGGCTCCTCCTGACGGGGCTGCCGTTGCTGGACCTCCTGCGGCGGCGCGGCAGGTCGTGGCGCCTGCCGCTGCTGGCCTTGGCGGCTTACCCGCTGGCGGTTCTCCTGGTTCCGGCCTGGCCCGCGGGTTCGCCGTGGCTCTCCCTGCCCGCGTCCGTGGTGCTGGCCCTCGCCCTCGCCGCCGCCTGCCACCGCCTGGCGCCGTCGACACCGGCGGCCTTCGCCGGCCTGGGCCTGGCCACGGCCGCCGTGACGGTGGCCGACGCCCTGTCGGGAAGCTGGCTCGCGCAGCTGACCCCCTTCGGTTACTCTCCCATCGGTGGTGCCCGTTTCTACGGCATCGGCAATGAATATATGGGAGTCCTGATCGGCGCCACCGCCGTCGCCGTGGGCGGCTGGGCGGAGGAATGGCGGGCGGGGGTTTGGAGGCGGCTGGCGTTGCCGCTGGTTCTCGGCACCATCAGCGTGGTCCTGGCCGCGCCGACCATCGGAAGCAACTTCGGCGGCGGCCTGGCCGGCGCCATGGCCGCCACCGGCCCCGTGTTCCGAGGCCTGGTGGCCCTGCGGCGCCGGCCCGCTCTGGCGCGCAAGGCCTTGGTCACGGCCCTGGCCGTCCCGGCGGCGGTGGTGGCGATGGCGGTCGCCTGGGACCGCCTCCTGGGCCCCGCCTCCACCCACGTCTGGGTGAGCCTGGATCAGGTTCGCCAGGTAGGGCCGCAAGCCATGGTGGACCTGGTGACGCGGAAGGCGGCCATGAACGTGAAACTGATGCGCTTCACCAACTGGAGCTACTTATTCCTAATGTCCGTGTTCGCCTTCGCCCTCCTGATGTACCGGCGACCCGCCCTGGTGCGCCAGCTGGAGCGGGGCTACCCGGAGACGGTTCGGGCCCTGACCTCCATCGCGGCGGGTGCGGTGGCAGCGCTGATCCTCAACGACAGCGGCATCGTCGCCGCGGCCACCCTGATGGTCTACGGTGTATCGCTGCTGCTGGCCCTGGCCACGGATCCGCCCGGCGATCCCGCGCATGGGCCCAACACACCCCGCGCGGGCACAGGTGATGGATGGGCGCAGAATGATTGTTGACAATGGGGCAGAGGTTGCTACAATGGTTCTCGGTTCTCACGGGCCAATGCCGGGGAATTCGCGTTTATCGCGCGATTCCCGAATCTGACGCCGTCAGGCGGCGGAAAGGTTGTGAAATTCGGTCACGCAAAGGGGGCGGGGCTGATGCGGGCTCTCGGGCGGCATGTCTTGGCCGAGGCTTATGAGTGTGACCCTGCGATTCTGGATGACGTCAACCTGGTCGAATCCATCCTGGTCGAGGCGGCGCTCGCCGCCGGCGCCGAGGTTCGCCAAGTGGCCTTCCACAAGTTCGCCCCCCAGGGCGTCAGTGGGGTCGTGGTCATCTCGGAATCCCACCTGACGATCCACACGTGGCCGGAGCTTGGTTATGCCGCCATTGACGTGTTCACCTGCGGTGATCACGTCGACCCGTGGGAAGCGTGCCACTACATCTTCGAGCACCTCCGTGCGGGCCGGGTCGCGGCAACGGAAACCAAGCGCGGGATCTTGGACGCGGATGCCAGCCACCAGTTGCAGCAGTTGCAACCGGTCGCCCTGCGCCGGGATGCCGCGGGTTGACTGGTGAGCGGAGCTCCGTTCGCGGAGCCAGTCGAAGTGCGGTCTTGCCGCACTTCTTTTTTTTGAGCTTTTGCCGGTGATGAAGTCTGCTCACAGGCAATCCGGTGGAGGAAGGAGCGTGTCTCCCCATGCAGCGCACCTTCGTCATGGTCAAGCCCGATGGGGTTCAGCGCGGGCTGGTCGGCGAGATCATCGCCCGCCTGGAGCGCAAGGGATTGCAGCTGGTCGGGCTGAAGATGATGAGGGTCAGCGAGGACCTGGCTCGTCGCCACTATGCCGCCCACGAGGGCAAGCCCTTCTTCGAAGGGCTCATCCGGTTCATCACCTCTTCGCCCGTGGTGGCCATGGTCTGGCAAGGACGGGAAGCGGTCCAGGTCGTCCGCAACCTGCTGGGCCCCACGGATGGGGCAAAGGCCGCCCCGGGCACCATCCGCGGCGATTTCGCCAACGACATCGGTTACAACCTCGTCCACGGCTCCGACTCCGTGGAGAGTGCCGAGCGGGAAATCGCCCTGTGGTTCCGGGAGGACGAGCTCATCGACTGGGAAAATCATAGGGAGACCTGGCTTTACGACCGGTCCTGAAAATCGGGTTGCCGGCGTGCCCGCGCCCGCCACGTAGGCGTCCGCGGGGCCCGGCAGCCCGTTCCGTGCGCGCCGTCACCGGCCGAGGCGCTGGGCGGGGAGGAGACCCCATGGCGGAGCGGAGGTTTCCGGCGCTGGAGTGGGAACTGGTCGCCGAGGCGGAACAACACCTGCGCTCGGTGGCCAACCTGGTCAAGTGCCACGGACGGGCCATCCTCAGCCGCTTCGAGATCACGCCCCCGCAGTTCGAGGCGCTGTTGGTCATGCTCCGCCACCCCAACCTGACCATGGGTGAACTCTGCCAGCGCCTCGACCTGGCCTCCAGCACGGTCACGGACCTGGTCGACCGCATGGAGAGGAACCGGCTGGTGGAACGGGTGCGCGACCCGGAGGACCGGCGCGTCATCCGGCTGCGCCTGCTGCCCCGCGCCCAGGAATTGCTGGACGCGGTACTGGAAGCGCGCAGGGCCTACCTGGCCGATGTCCTGAGGCGGCTCGACCCCGTGGACCGGCGCGTGCTCCTGCGCTCGCTGCAGCGATTGGACGCCGCCATGCGGGGACAGGAGGTGCAGGCCCCCCTCGGCGGGAGGACGGTGACCGGCCGGGGGGACTGGCAGGCCACGGTAGCGAAGGAGAGGGCAACCGCCGGCTGCACGCCGGCGGGGGGAGGAGGCGAACTGGCCATGCGGCTGGCCATCATCGGCGGCACCGGCGTCTACGACCCCGAAATCCTCGAGAACGTGCGCGAAGAAACGGTGGTGACACCCTACGGCCGGGCGACCGTCCGCATCGGCACTTTCCGCGATCAGGAGGTCGTCTTCCTTGCCCGCCACGGCACCGGCCACACCGTGCCTCCCCACCGCATCAATTATCGTGCCAACATCTACGCCCTGGCGGCCCTGGGGGTCCAGCGGGTGATCGCCACCGCGGCCGTCGGCTCCATCCGCCGGGAGTTCGGCGCCGGTCACTTCGTCCTCGTGGACCAGTTCCTCGACTTCACCAAGAACCGGGTGTCCACGTTTTTCGAGGGGGGCGAGGAGGGCGTCGTCCACGTCGACGTCACCGAGCCCTACTGCCCGCAGCTGCGCGCAACGCTGCACGCCGTCGGGCGGGAGCTGGGCATTCCCGTCCACAACGGTGGCGTGTACGTGTGCACCGAGGGGCCGCGGTTCGAGACGGCGGCCGAGATCCGGGCGTTCGAACGGCTCGGTGGCGACGTGGTCGGCATGACGAGCGTGCCGGAGGTGGTGCTGGCCCGCGAGGCCGGTCTCTGCTACGCGACGGTGGCCATGGTGACCAACTACGCCGCGGGCCTGTCCGGTGCACCCCTCACCCACGAAGAGGTCCTGGAGGTCATGGCCTCCAACGTGGTCAACCTGCGGCGGCTCATCCTGGAGGCCATCCCCCGGCTCGCCGCCGAGCGGTCGTGCCCCTGTGCGGCCAAGCCGGCCCCTCTGCGGGTCGGGCGGGAGGGGCAGCAGCCATGAGCAAGCGCCCGCCCGCCCGGATCCGGGACGCCGGGCTGGCGGCCTCCGGCTGGCAGAAGATCGAGTGGGTGCGCCCCCACATGCCCGTGGTGGCCGCCCTGGAGCGACGCCTGGCGGAGGAACGGGCGCTGGCTGGGCGGCGCATCGCCATCTGCCTGCACCTGGAGGCCAAGACGGCGCGGATGGCCCTGGCCCTGCGTCAGGCGGGCGCCGATGTGGCCATCTGCGGCTCCAATCCCCTGTCCACCCAGGACGACGTGGCCGCGGCCCTGGCCGAGGCCGGAGTTCGCGTCTACGGCTGGCGCGGTGCGACGCCGGAGGAGTATCGGCAGTTCATCGATGATGCCGTTTCCTTCGGCCCCCACCTGGTCCTGGACGATGGTGGCGACCTGGTATCCCACTTGCACGGGGCGCGGCGGGAACTCCTGGGCGGCGTGCGGGGCGGGGCCGAGGAGACGACCACCGGGGTGTTGCGCCTGCGGGCCATGGAAGCCGACGGCGTGCTGGCCTTCCCCATGGTGGCCACCAACAACGCCCGTATGAAGTCCCGCTTTGACAACCGCTACGGCACCGGCCAGTCGGTGTGGGACGGCATCATCCGCACCACCAATCTGGTGGTGGCGGGCAAGACCGTGGTCGTCTGCGGGTACGGGTGGTGCGGCAAGGGGGTCGCCGAGCGCGCCCGGGGGCTGGGGGCGCGGGTGATCGTCTGCGAGGTGGACCCGATCAAGGCCAACGAGGCCTTGATGGACGGCCATCAGGTCATGCCGTCGGAGGAAGCGGCGGCGGTGGGGGATATCTTCATCACCGTCACGGGCTGCCGTGACGTGCTCACCCGCCGCCACTTCCAGCTTATGCGGGACGGGACGTTGCTGGCCAACGCCGGCCACTTCGACGTCGAGATCAGCAAGCCCGACCTGGCGGCGCTGGCGGAGCGGGTGGAGGACACCCGGCCCCACGTCCGGACCTACGTGCTGCGCGACGGACGCCGCCTGCATCTGCTGGCAGAGGGGCGGCTGGTCAACCTGGTCTCGGGCGACGGCCATCCCGCCGAGATCATGGACCTTTCCTTCGGACTGCAGCTCCTGGCCCTCTGCTGGATCGACCGTGAGGCCGACCGACTGGAGCCGCGGGTGGTCCCGCTGCTCCAGTCGGTCGGCCTCACGGTCGATCCAGCAG
>QGUQ01000529.1 GCA_003242195.1 Bacillota bacterium
CATGAGCACCGTCCATGCCTACACCAACGACCAGCGCATCCTGGACCTGCCCCACAAGGACCTGCGGCGGGCGCGGGCGGGCGCCATGAACATCATTCCCACCACCACGGGGGCGGCCAAGGCCGTGGGCTTGGTGTTGCCGCACCTGAAGGGCCGCTTGAACGGCTTCGCCCTGCGCGTGCCGGTGTCTACGGTCTCCATCGTCGACCTGGTGGCGGAGTTGCGTCAGCCGGTGACCGTCGAGCAGGTGAACAAGGCCTTCGAGGAAGCGGCGGCGGGCGAGCTCAGGGGAATCCTGGGGATCAGCTACGAGCCCCTGGTGTCCAGCGACTACCGCGGATCCACTTACTCCTCCGTGGTCGACGCCCTGTCCACCATGGTCATGGAGGGGAACATGGTCAAGGTGGTCGCCTGGTACGACAACGAGTGGGGGTATGCGGCGCGGCTGGTGGACCTGGTCGCCTACATCGGCGAGAAGGGCCTGTGATCGCCGGCGAGCGGCCGGAAAGGAGGCCCTGCCTTGCGCAAGCGAACGCTGCGTGAGCTGGACGTGCGCGGCAAGCGCGTGCTGGTCCGCGCGGACTTCAACGTCCCGCTGGAGAACGGGCGCATCACCGACGACACCCGCATCCGGGCGGCGCTGCCCACCATCCGGGAGTTGCTGGACCGCGGGGCGGCGGTCATCCTCTGCTCCCACCTGGGCCGGCCCAAGGGCCGGGTGGTGGAGGAACTGCGGCTGGCGCCGGTAGCCCGGCGCCTGGAGGAACTGCTGGGCCGGCCCGTGCTGGCCTTGCCCGAGGTGGTGGGTGAGGAGGTGGAGCGGCGCCTCGCCGACCTGAAGCCCGGAGACGTGGCGCTGCTGGAGAACCTGCGCTTCCACCCGGGTGAGACGGCCAACGACCCGGCCTTCGCCGACGCCTTGGCACGGCTGGCCGACTGCTACGTCAACGACGCCTTCGGCGCCGCCCACCGGGCCCATGCCTCGGTGGTGGGCGTGGCCCAGCGGCTGCCCGCCGCGGCAGGCTTGCTGCTGGAGCGGGAGCTGGAGGTGCTGGGCAACCTGCTGGAGCGGCCGCGACGGCCCTTCTGGGCGGTGCTGGGCGGCGCCAAGGTCTCGGACAAGATCGGCGTCATCGAGCGACTGCTGGAGTTGTGCGATGGACTCGCCATCGGCGGGGCCATGGCCAACACGCTGCTGGCGGCCCGGGGTTACTCCGTCGGCCGCTCCCTGTACGAGCCGGACCAGGTGGAGCCCGCCCGCCGGTGGCTGGAGCGGGCCGGCGACCGGTTGCTCCTGCCCGTGGATGTGGTGGTGACGGAGCGCCTCGAGCCGGGGGCCGAGAGCCGGGTCGTGCCCGCGGACGCCATCCCTCCCGAGGCCATGGCCGTCGACGTGGGGCCAGCCACCCTGGCTGCCTGGCGGGAGCGCCTGCAGGGTGCCGGAACCGTGTTCTGGAACGGTCCCCTGGGTGTCTTCGAGGTGGAACCCTTCCACCGCGGCACCTTTGCCCTGGCCGAGTTCCTGGCGGGGTTGGACGCCGTGACCGTGGTCGGCGGCGGCGACAGCGTCGCGGCGGTGCGGCGGACGGGCGTGGCGGACCGCATCGACCACATCTCCACCGGCGGCGGCGCGTCCCTGGAGCTCCTGGAAGGCAAGCCGCTGCCGGGCGTCGAGGCGCTTCCCGACGCGGAGGTGGCATCATGACGGCCACGGCCGGGCGCGAGCCCA
>QGUQ01000530.1 GCA_003242195.1 Bacillota bacterium
CCTCCAGTTCCCCAAACGACCGCTCCTCGGTCACCAGTTCCGCCAGTTCCCGCAACGTCTGGAGGAAAAGTTCCCGCACAGCGTGTATGCTGAACATGAGGCCTCACCCTCCGACGACCGCTGTGGGGAAGCCGTCCCGATTCAGGGACAGCCTCCGGGTGAGGCCTCTTCTCTTTGCCTCGACCCTCACCTACCGAAACGTTACACGGTCCGCCGGGTCCGTGCGCATCCACGCCCGTGGGCGGGACGCCGGACCGGCCGCCCGGTAGGCAGTCCCGGAGAAAGCGGGGAGCCGGCCCCGGCGGACCGCCGGGTAGGACCGCCACCGCCAATCCGCAGGGATCGGTTGCTGGAAACATCGAAGCAACGGTTTGACAGTGAAGGATGCGCCCGCGAATAATACCGGAGGACCCGAGGCGTTTACCAACCCTCATGATGCCGGGTCCCACAACCCACGTCCCCCCGAGGACGCTACAAGGAGCTGAACATCCGTGCCCGAGGCGAACTGGCAAGCCGGGGGCGACGGCAACTGGCTGGTGGAGTCGCAGACCGAGACCATCGGCTTCCAGGTGCGGTGGAAGATCGTCCGCGAACTCCACCGCGAGCGGTCGCCCTATCAGGACATCGTGGTGGTGGACCTGGACCGCTTCGGCCGCGCCCTCTTCCTCGACCGCATCCTGCAGGTGGCGGAACTGGACGAGTACATCTACCACGAGATGCTCGCCCACGTCCCCCTATGCACCCATCCCGATCCGCGGCGGGTGCTGATCATCGGGGGCGGTGACGGCGGCACCCTGCGCGAGACGGTCAAGCACCCGGAGATCGAGCACGTCGACATGGTGGAACTGGACGAAGCGGTGGTGCGCGTCTGCCGGCAGTGGTTGCCCGCCGTCGGCGGCAACGCCTGGGATGATCCCCGCGTGCGCCTGCACTTCGCCGACGGGTTCGCCTTCCTTCGGGACGCGCCGGCGGAGAGTTACGACGTCATCCTGGTGGACTGCTCGGACCCGGGCACCCCGGCCGACGTCCTCTACAGCGAGGAGTTCTACCGTCTCGCGCAGCGCGCTTTGCGCGAGGGCGGCTGCCTCGTCCAGCAGGCGCTGTCGCCCTTCACCCACCGCGAGGTACTGGCCCAGGTCGGGGAGCGGCTGGCGGGGGTGTTCCAGCAGGCGGGCGTGTACTATTGCCCCGCGCCGTCGTACCTGATCGGCCTCCAGGCCTTCGTCTGGGGATCCCGGGGTACGGACCTGGCCGCCGGCCCGCGGCGGGCCGAACCGGCCGGGCTGCGCTGGTACACACCCGAGATCCACAAAGCCTCCTTCATCACGCCGCCCGCCCTGCGCGGCCTCGTCCCGGCCACGCGGTAAGCCCCGTGACACCCCGCGGCCGGCGCGGGTGGGAACCGCACGGGCGCCGGCAGGAAAAGTCAAGCCCGCTAGGGGTCGGTCCTGCCGGCCCCTTTTCCTTTCAACTGGCGGCCCTCATCCGCGGCTGTCGATCCCACCAACGCCCACCAAGGTGCCCCGTGCCCGCCCACCTGGCCCTCGGTGCTGCAGCCCATCCACGCCCGCCGCCCCGGTGGCAGCACCACGCCATCACCACGGGGGGCGACCGAGCTGCCCAGGAAATGCCGCAGCCGATCGGGTTATGCCCGGCCTGGACCCGTTCACTCTAGCCTTAGACCACGCGGTCGCGACGCGCCTCGCCCCGTCGCGACCGGTGTAGCCG
>QGUQ01000531.1 GCA_003242195.1 Bacillota bacterium
GCACCGGCTTGACGACGACGGCACCGGCCCCGATGCGGGAGTTGTCTCCCACCGTGATGGCCCCCAGGACCTTGGCGCCGACGCCCACCAGCACGCCGTTGCCCAGCGTCGGGTGCCGCTTCCCCCGCTCCTTGCCCGTGCCCCCCAGGGTCACGCCCTGGTAGATGGTGACGTCGTCACCGATCTCGGCGGTTTCCCCGATGACCACGCCCATCCCGTGGTCGATGAAGCAGCGGCGGCCGATGCGGGCGCCGGGGTGGATCTCGATCCCCGTCAGCCAGCGGCTGAAGTGGGAGATGAAGCGGGCGATGAGGTACAGGCGGCGCCGGTAGAACCAGTGGGCGATCCGGTGCAGCCACAGCGCGTGCAGGCCCGGATAGCAAAGGATGACCTCCAGCACCGAGCGAGCGGCCGGATCCCGTTCGAACACCACCTGCACGTCCTCCCGCAGCCTCTCCAGCAGGCCACGCAGCATGAACACACCCCCGAAACGAAAACCTCCCGCGCTCTTCAGAGGCGGGAGGGTCCGCGGTTCCACTCTGATTGAGCGACCGGCGGGTCAGCGCGCCCACCGACCACCCCACTCGTGCCGCCGGCACCCCGGCACGCGCCAGGACGCGCCCGCTGCACACGGGCACCGGCGACGCCCTGTAACGGGGGCTAACCGGCGACGCCTACACAGACCGCGGCCGGGAGCATGGCCCGCCCGCCGGATCCTTCAGCGTCCGGCTCACGGGTGCACTTCGGTCGCGCCCGTACCGAGGGCCGCTCGCAGCCGGGGACGGCCCCTCTCTGGCGGCCGGCTCGCGCCTACTCTCCCGCTCATCGCCGCTGATCAGCGTGGGTGGTGACGTGGCTTGATTCTTCTTCTATTCTACGAATCCTCTACCGTTCACATTGCCACGATCTCGCGCCCGGGGCAAGCCGGCCGCCCGGGCGGCGCCCCGTTGGTGCCCTCCCGGGCCACGGTCAGTCGGCCCGTCCGATCACCTGGTAGCGGACGCGGGCGACGCCCGCGGAGATCATCCCCAGGGCACGGGCCGCCGCCTCCGCCAGGTCCAGGTCGCGGCCCGCGATGAAGGGACCGCGATCGTTGATGCGAACCTCCACCGTCCGCCCCGTCACAGGGTAATGAACCCGGAGGAGCGTGCCGAAGGGCAGGCTGCGGTGGGCGGCGGTGAAGTCGCGCCCGGTAAAGATCTCGCCGCTGGCTGTGGGCCGGCCGTAGAAACCCGGTCCGTACCAGGAAGCGACTCCTTCCTGCCACCGCGCCTCCTCTCGTGCGCGGTCCTCGTTCGCAGCACGATCGCTGGCGGTCGCCACGGAGGCGCGGTCATCATCCTCCCGCTGGCGGCGGGGACGCGCCGCGGCCCCTTCGTCCGCACCTGCGGTCTCGGCGCCACCCGCCCCGCCGTCGGAGCCCCGGCCGGACGGCACCCGCTGTCCCCTGCTCTCGACCGGGACCGGCCCATCGGGCCCGCCAATCTCTTCCTCCGGACCGGCAGCCGGGTGATGGCCCGCCGTGGCCGGGGCGATCTCTCGCTCATCGGCCACTCCCGCCGCCTTCGCATCGGCCGGCGGGCCGCCCGGTTCGCTGGACACGGTAGCCAGTCCCCGGGTGGCGACGGGGAGGTCGTCGTTCCCCGCAGCCGAGTTCACGGAGTTCGCCCCCGCGGCCGGAAGCTGCTGCAGAGGAGTTCCCGCCGCGTCCCGCGCCAGGCTACCGG
>QGUQ01000532.1 GCA_003242195.1 Bacillota bacterium
AAACAGCCACATGAGAGACCTCACCTTCTCTTCGCGTGGGGATTGGGTGTCCTAACCAGGACAACCCTCGGTGAGGTCTCTCCTTCCTTTTTGGACCCCCCGACACCTACCGAAACTTTACGGAGACCCCTTCGCCGGACGCGGTTGCCATAGCCAGTATGCGCTCCATCAGGTACAGGTCCGCCACACCGGCGGCCGGTCGGTGGCCCGCCTTCAGCCGGCCGCTCTTGCGGAAGCCCGCCCGCAGGTAACAGCGAATGGCCGGCTCGTTGCGCACGTCGACCCGCAGGTAGAGCCGCCGCAATCCCCGGCGGGCAGCGTAGGCGGCGGCCGCTTCCACGGCCTCGCGGCCGTAGCCCCGGGAGCGAAAGCGGGGCTCCCCAATGCGGATGCGCAGTTCCGCCTCACCCCGCAGCCAGTCGATGTGCACCAGCTCCACGTCGCCGATCACCCGCCCGTCCCGGGTGCGGATGGCCAGCACCACATGGCGGGCGTCGGACCGCACCTGCCGCCACCATTGCAGGGCCGTCGCCAAGCCCGCGAACCTCCGGCCGGCGAAACGGGTTACATCAGCGTCCTCGTCCCAGCGCGCCAGCGTCTCCAGGTCCCGGGGATCCAGCGCCGTCAGCACGACGCGGTTCCCCGCGCTGACCACGTCCATCGGCTTCCCCTCGTCCCGAGCGTCTCGCCCCCGCCGGCCGCGCGGACCGGCAGGGCCGGTCCACCGGACGGAAGGTTACGGCATCGGGTGTTCGGGAAGGGAAGCGGGACTTCCTTGCCACCGGAGGCAGGGAGTTTACGGCAAACCGGGCGGGGAACGGAGCCGGCCGCGCGCGCCTTCGCGGCCGGTCCCGGGGCGACCGGCCGCGGGCGACCGTCAGCCGCGGGACGGCGACGCCGTCAGCACCTGCACCTCGTCGGGAAGTTCGGCGGGGCTCCGGCCGCCGGGCGCCTGGTCGTGCACCAGGGCTTCCCGCAGCACTTCTTCCACGCTGGTGACGGGGACGATCTCGAGGTCGTCGCGCCGCAGCGACTCCTGCCAGTTCTCGCGGGGCAGGATGACCCGGCGGGCACCCGCCTCCCGCGCCGCCTCCACCTTGGCCCGGATGCCGCCCACGGCGTTGATGGCGCCCCGGGCCGTCACCTCACCGGTGATGGCAACGCGGTTGTCCACGGGGATCCCCGTGAAGGCCGAGTAGATGGCGGCCGCCAGGGTGGCCCCGGCCGATGGCCCGTCGAGGGGGATGCCGCCGGGGAAGTTGATGTGGAGGTCGTAGTCCGCCGGGTGAACGGGCAGGAAGCGGCGCAGGGCGGTGAGCACGTTCTCCACGGACCCGCGGGCCGCGCTCTTCCGCCGCTTCACGGGCCGGCCCGCCCCCCCGAATTCCTCCTCGTCCACGATCCCCGTCATGGTGATGCGCCCCTGGCCGGCCGCCGCCGCGCGGCTGGTGACCACCTCGATCTCGATCATCGTGCCCAGGTTGGGCCCGTACACCGCCAGGCCGTTGGCCACACCCACCTGCGGGTGCTCGGGGATGCGGCGCTCCGGCCGCGGCGCATACTGGCCGCTGTGGACCACCCACTCCGCGTCGGCCGTGGCGATGTGCCGACGCCCCCCGGTGTCAGCGAGGCCCGCCGCGATCTGGACCATGTTGACCGCCTCCCGGCCGTTGCGAGCGTAGCGCTGGATGACCCGCACCGCCCCCTCCTCGATGGGCATGCCC
>QGUQ01000533.1 GCA_003242195.1 Bacillota bacterium
CACGGGGACCGCCACCAACATCCTCTCGGGTTTCGCCGTGGGGCTGAAGAGCACGGCGCTGCCGGTGCTGGCGGTCGTCGCGGCCACGCTGGTGGCCCACCACTATGCCGGCCTGTACGGGATCGCCGTGGCGGCCGTCGGCATGCTGGCCACCACCGGCGTCACGGTGGCGGTGGACGCCTATGGTCCCATCGCCGACAACGCCGGCGGGATCGCCGAGATGGCCGGCCTGCCCCGCGAGGTGCGGGAAGTGACGGACCGGCTGGACGCGGTGGGCAACACCACGGCGGCCATGGGCAAGGGCTTCGCCATCGGTTCGGCCGCCCTGACGGCGCTGGGCCTGTTCTCCGCCTACGCCGCCAGCACCGGGCTGCAGGACATCGACCTGCTGCAGCCGCGGGTGATCGCCGGCGCCCTGGCCGGGGGCATGCTGCCCATGGTCTTCTCGGCTCTCACCATGGAGGCGGTGGGCAGGGCCGCCTTCGAGATGATCGAAGAAGTCCGGCGCCAGTTCCGCCAGCGGCCCGGCATCCTGGAGGGTACGGAGAAGCCGGACTACACCCGTTGCGTAGACATCAGCACCCGGGCCGCCCTCCGGGAGATGGCGGCACCCGGCTTACTGGCCGTGTTCGCACCCGTCCTCACGGGGCTGGTCCTGGGGCCGGAAGGCGTTGGCGGGCTGCTGGCCGGCGCCCTGGTCACCGGGGTGCTGGTGGCCATCTTCATGGCCAACGCCGGCGGGGCGTGGGACAACGCCAAGAAGTACATCGAGGGCGGGGCGCTGGGCGGCAAGGGGTCTGCGTCCCATCGTGCGGCCGTGGTGGGCGATACCGTGGGCGATCCTTTCAAGGACACCTCCGGCCCATCCCTCAACATCCTGATCAAGCTGATGTCCGTCGTGGCGCTGGTCTTCGCGCCCCTGTTCCTCCGCGCCGGCGGCGGTTGAGCGCCCCGCGGCGGACCGGCTCGCTTATGATTGGATGAGGAGGAGCCGCCGATGACAGGCAACGGGCCGGGACCCGGGGCGTTGAACGGCCGCGCCGCGGCCGCCGCACCCGGGAGGCCGGCGGGAGGGATCGTGTTGGACGAGCTCCGGGAGTGGCAGGAAAAGATCCTTGCCTTCATGCGCGAGAAGGCCTATCGCCCGTTGACGGCCTCCCAGCTGGAGGGGGCGCTGGCCGTCGAGGGCGAGGCGGCGCGCCAGGCTTTCCGCGAGGCGCTGCAGCGGCTGGAGGCGGAGGGGCGGGTGGTGCGCACCCGCACGAGCCGTTACGGCATCCCCGAGCGGATGAACCTGGCCGTGGGCGTGCTCCACGGCCACCCCCGCGGCTATGCGTTCCTGCTGCAGCCGGACGGCGAAGACGTGTTCATCCCCGCGGAGAACCTGAACGGCGCCATGCACCGCGACCGGGTGGTGGTGCGCCTGCTGGGGCGCGCCCGCGCCGGCCGCAAGCCGGAGGGTGAGGTCATCCGAATCCTGGAGCGGGCCAACCGGGAGGTCGTAGGCCGGCTGGAGCGCCACCGGTCCTACGGCTTCGTCACCCCCCTCGACCAGCGGGTCTTCTGGGACGTCTTCGTCCCGGCCGACCAGCTGGGCGAGGCGCAGACGGGCGACCTGGTGGTGGTGGAGATCACCCGCTGGCCCGAGCGCCGGCGGGGGCCGGAAGGCCGCGTCGTCCGCGTGCCGGGGCCCGCGGACGCACCGGGGGTGGCCGAGGCG
>QGUQ01000125.1 GCA_003242195.1 Bacillota bacterium
CGCCGGCTTCGATTTGTTTAAAGGGCGAGGAATCGGCTTCGACGTCGGGGTCGCCCGCGTGCCCATCGTGCCGGCGGCCATCCTCTTCGACCTGGCCGTCGGCGACCCGCGGGCCCGGCCCGATGCCGCCATGGGATACGCGGCCTGCGAGGCGGCCTCGACGGGTCCCGTAGCCGAGGGTAGCGTCGGGGCGGGAACCGGTGCCGTGGTGGGAAGCATCCTGGGACCGGCCGGCATGCGCAAGGGCGGCGTGGGGACGGCCTCCGTGCAAACAGCTGGCGGTTGGACCGTAGCGGCCCTCGTGGTGCTAAATTGTTACGGGGGCGTGCGGGATCCCGGCACCGGCTCCTGGCTGGTGGGGCCGCCACCCGCGGGCGGGAGCGCGCCCCCGGTCGCGTGGCCGGGCGCGGGGACCAACACGACGCTGGTGGTCGTCGCCACCGACGCCCCTCTGGACCGCGACCGGCTGCAGCGCGTCGCCCAAGTGGCCCAGGCCGGGCTGGCCCGGGTGGTGGTTCCTGTCCACACCTTTCTGGACGGTGACGTGGCCTTCGCCCTGGCCACGGGACGCCGGGGCGGGGAGCCGGGACCGGCTGACCTGCTGGCCATCGCGGATGCGGCCGCGGACCTCGTCGAGCGAGCGGCCTTGCGGGCGGTCCGCACGGCCGAGTCCCTCGCCGGGGTGCCTCGGGCGACACCGGGAGACGGCTAGCCGGTGGCCGGCCGGGAGTGACACCCGCGAGGGGGGAGAGACCGACGGTGCTGCTGGCCATCGACATCGGCAACACCAACACCAAGATGAGCGTCTACGCCGGCGCGGAGCCGCTCGCCCACTGGCGCGTGGCCACCAGCCGCGAGCGCACCGCCGATGAGTACGCCGCGACGCTGGCCGTGCTCATGCAGACCCGCGGGCTGAATCTCCGCGACCTGGACGCGGTCGTCATCTGCTCGGTGGTGCCGCCGGCCTTGCTGCCCATCGTCACCATGGTGCGGCGCGATCTGGGCATCGAGCCTCTGGTCCTCGGGCCCGAGACCGACACCGGCATGCCGGTTGCCTATGAAAACCCGCGGGAGCTGGGTGCGGACCGGATCGCCAACGCCGTCGCGGCGCGGGCCGAGTACGGCACGCCGGTGATCGTCGTTGATCTGGGGACGGCCACCAAATGGGAGGTCGTCTCGTCGGACGGGGTCTACCTGGGTGGGGCCATCGCCCCGGGGGTGGCCATCTCGCTGGATGCCCTGGTCCGCCACGCCGCCCGCTTGTCCCGTGTGGAACTGGTGCGGCCCGACAGCGCCATCGGCCGGACCACCGCGGATGCACTGCGGGCGGGCGTCCTGTACGGGTTCGCCGGCCAGATCGATGCCCTCGTGGATCGGATCCAGGCCGAACTCGACCGGCCGGCGCGGGTGGTCGCCACCGGGGGACTGGCCGAGCTGATTGCGCCGGAGTCGCGGCGAATCGAGGAGGTGGATCCGTATCTGACGTTGAAGGGGTTGCGCCTGATCTACGAATACCAGCGCACCTTGCAGCAGCGCCCCGCGGGCGGGCGGTGACGGCCCGGCCCGCCGGTCTCGCCGGCCGTTCCCGCACCGGCCGCGGCCCCGGGGCCGGCGGTATCATCCTCGGTTCCGCCGGCGCCAGCACGTGCCGGGCCGGGCATAGGCTGGTTAAAGGAATCCCCGGCCCGGGCGCGAAAGACTCAGGTTACACACGACGCAGATGCGAAGATGGTCCGTAGCGGCCCGGTTGCGGCCGGGCCGGGACGCCGAGCCGGGACACGCCATTCGGCCGAGAGGGGGAACGGGCCGTGGTCGAGATGAAGGTCCTCAGCGTCGGCATGGTCCAGGGTTCGGACGGCAACGTCGTGGTGCTCAAAGAGGCCGAAGGCGACCGTCTGCTGGTCATCGCCGTGGGCCTGGCGGAGGCCAGTGCCATTGCGTTGCAACTGCAGGGCATGCAGCCCCCCCGTCCCCTGACCCACGACCTGCTGGTGAACCTGGTACGCCGGATGCAGGGAGAGATCGTCCGCGTGGTCGTCCACGATCTGAGGGACGAGACCTTCATCGGGCAGATCGACATCCAGACCGAGCACGGCATCATGGAGGTCGACGCCCGACCCAGTGACGCCATCGCCGTCGCCCTGCGCGCCGGCGCTCCCATCTATGTGGCCGAACCGGTCCTCGAGATGGCGGCGGTCAGCAGCGACATCCTCTCCGGTGACACCGAGGAGTGAAGGCGGGACGCCCCAGCAACGTGCTGTCCGGCCCGGCCGCAGCGGCTGCCACGCGCCCGGCCCGGACCGCGGCCGACGGCCGCAGGACGCGTGGCTCGCCCGCGGGCGCGGTGGTGGGGATGCTGCGTCCGGTGACCGTGCCGCGGGGCCCGGTTCCCGTGGACGGGAGGAAACGGCGGTTTGAAGCGAATCGTCAGCGTGAGCCTCGGCTCCTCGCGGCGCAACCACCGCGCGCGCCTGGAGCTACTGGGTGAGACCATCGAGATCGAGCGCATCGGCACCGACGGCGACATGCAGAAGGCCATCGCCCTGATCCGCGAGCTGGACGGAAAGGTCGATGCCTTCGGCATGGGAGGCACGGACCTCTACCTGGTCGCCGGCCGGCGCCGCTATCTGTTGCACGCCTCCCTGCCGCTGGCGCGGGCGGCGGTGCGGACGCCCATCGTCGACGGCAGCGGGCTGAAGAACACCCTGGAACGCCGGGTCGTACGCCAGCTGGCGAGGGAAGGCGTCATCGATTTCCCCAACAAGCGCGTCCTGGTTACCGTGGCCGTGGACCGTTTCGGTATGGCCGAGGCCCTGGCGGAGACGGGCTGCGACCTGATCCTCGGTGACCTGATCTTCGGCCTGGGGATTCCCATCCCTTTGCGCAGCCTGCGGGCCCTGGAGCGGTTGGCCACCGTGATCGCGCCCATCGCCACCCGCTTGCCCCTGAGCGTCCTGTATCCCACCGGCCGCCAGCAGGAGGAGACGGTCCCCCGGCACGGCCGGTTCTTCGCCTGGGCAGACGTGATCGCAGGGGACTGGCACTACGTGCGGCGCCACATGCCGGCCTCCCTGGCTGACAAGATCATCCTGACGAATACGGTGACGAGGGAGGACGTGGAGTTGCTTCGCCAGCGGGGCGCGGCTATGTTGGTCACGACGACACCGGAGGTGAACGGCCGTTCCTTCGGCACCAACGTCATGGAGGCGGTGCTGGTGGCCGTTTCCGGACGGCGGCCCGAGGAACTCGGGCCCGCCGACTACGAGCGTATGCTGGACGAGCTGGGCTTCCGTCCGCGGATCGAACCCTTGCGGCCCTGATGGCCTCCGGAGGGGAGTCGACGGGGCAGGTAGGGGATGGGCTGGCTCCACTGTTTGACAGCCTCCGGGCGGCCACATATAATACATCGTCGCTCGCGGTGGCGAGGCTCGCGAACGCGCGAGGCCAGTCGGAAGGAGCGAGTGCGTGATCATGGACAAGGAGCTGCTCCTGTCGGCCGAGGGTCTGCGCAAGCTGGAAGAGGAGCTGCAGTACTTGAAGTCCGTGAAACGGCGCGAGGTTGCCCAGCGCATCAAGCAGGCCCGTGAATTCGGCGACATCTCCGAGAACTCCGAGTACGAGGAAGCCAAGAACGAGCAGGCCTTCGTGGAAGGGCGCATCATCGAGCTGGAGAAGATGCTGCGCAACGCGCGCATCGTGAAGGACGAGGAGATCGACCCCACCAAGGTCAACATCGGGTCCACCGTCCACCTGCGGGACGTCGACACCGGCGAGGAAGTCACCTACACCATCGTCGGGTCCAATGAGGCCGACCCCGCCGCGCTGCGCATCTCCTACCAGTCGCCCGTGGGTAAGGCGCTGTTTGGTCGCTCGGTGGGTGAGGTCGTCGAGGTGCGCGTGCCGGCGGGTACCATCCGCTACGAGATCGTGCGCATCGAGCGTGCCTCGCAGGCCTGAACGGGCCTGCCACCCGCAGGTGCCGACGACACGGACTCGCGTTGGGTGACCGGAGGGGGACGGGCCGGCTGCGACCGGTTCCAGGTGGCGGCTCGCCCCCGCCAATTTTTGTGGGCCAAGGAGGGACAGGCTGTGACCGAGGGCGCGTCGCCGCGCGACGGACGGGCCGAAGGCCGCCAGGCGGCCGCCGCCTCCGCGGCCGGCGGGCGGGAGGCCGGCGAACCCGCGGGCGAGAGCCAGCGGTTACAGGAAGTGCTGCGCGCCCGTCGCGCGAAGCTGGATTACTGGCGCCAGCGAGGGGTCGACCCCTTCGGGCGCCGTTACGAGCCTACCCACCACGCGCAGGAGATCATCGAGGGCTTTGACCGTCTGGAAGGGCAGACCGTTCGTGTCGCTGGCCGCTTGATGAGCATGCGCCGGCACGGGCGGGCGACCTTCGCCGATCTCCAGGACGTCAGCGGGCGCATCCAGCTGCTGGCTCGCGTCGGGCCGTTGCCCGAAGACGCGTACGAGGCCTTCCTCGAGCTGGACCGGGGCGACTGGGTCGGTGCCGAGGGTACCGTCTTGCGCTCGCGACGAGGCGACATCTGCGTGGAGATCACGTCCTTCCTCCTGCTCACCAAGTCCCTCTACCCGCTCCCGGAGAAGTGGCACGGACTGCAGAACGTGGACCTGCGCTACCGCCAGCGCTACGTCGACCTCATCGTCAACCCCGACGTCCTGGAGACCTTCAAGGTGCGCTCGCGGGTCCTGCGGGAGGTCCGCGCCTTCCTGGACGCGCGCGGCTTTTACGAGGTGGAGACACCCGTCCTCCACACCATCTACGGGGGTGCGGCGGCGCGGCCCTTCGTCACCCACCACAACGCCCTGGACATGGACCTGTATCTGCGTATCGCCCTTGAGCTGCATCTCAAGCGGCTGGTCGTGGGCGGGATGGAGCGCGTCTACGAGATCGGGCGGGTCTTCCGGAACGAGGGCATCTCCACGCGCCACAACCCGGAGTTCACCATGTTGGAGCTCTATCAGGCTTTCACCGACTACGAGGGCATGATGGAGCTGACGGAGCAGCTGGTCAGCCACGTGGCGCGGGCGGTGCACGGGACGACGAAGGTGACCTATCAGGGGCAGGAGATCGACTTCCAGCCGCCGTGGCGCAGGTTGTCCTTCGCGGATGCGCTACGCCAGTACGCGGGGGTGGATCTGGAGGAAGTCCTGGACGACGCGGGCGCGCGCCGGGTGGCCGAGCGGCTATCCCTCGAGCTGACGAAGCCGCCCACGGCGGCCGCCGTGATCGACGAGCTGATGGATGCGTACGTCCAGCCGCACCTGATCCAGCCCACGTTCGTCTACGACTATCCGGTCGTGATATCGCCCCTGGCGCGCCGGATCCCGGACCGGCCCGAGCTCACGTACCGCTTCGAGGCCATGGTGGCGGGGATGGAGATCGCCAACGCCTTCACCGAGCTCAACGACCCCGACGACCAGCGCCGCCGCTTCGAGGAACAGCTGGCCGCGCGGGCGCGGGGCGATGAAGAGGCGCACCAGATGGATGAAGACTACATCCACGCCCTTGAGATCGGATTGCCGCCGACGGGCGGGCTCGGCATCGGCATCGACCGGCTGGTCATGCTGATGACCGATGCGCCTTCCATTCGGGATGTGATCCTGTTCCCGCTCATGCGCCCCCGTGGATAGCCGAGCTGGCTCTCCCTCGCTCCGCCCGCGCACCGGGTTGACGGGGCGCTGGGGGCCGCGCTATACTCAGCGGTGCCGGAGGCGGAGGAAGCCGCCAGCCGGCGGCGCTGCCCGCCCCGAAGCGGGGGGCGGGGCCGCGAAAAACGAAGCTTGAAACCGGCCCGCGGCCGCGCGCAAGCCGGCCGGGTGCCGGAGGGCGCCGGCAAGGGGCGCCTGGAATGGTAACCGCCGAGGCCTTGACGGGTCTCGGGGACCCTGATAAATTACAGTGACGCCGGCGGCTAGCCGGCGACGCCATTGCGGGGCCACGCCCCGCGGGCGACTCGGTCCTTGAAAACTGAGCAGCGCGTTGGAGAGGTAGGTCTTGCGGTCGTCTGGTGCCTGTCTGGTGGGAGCCAGGCAGGGGCCGGGCAACGTGTGAAGGAGCCGCAGGGTAGGCTCTCCTGCG
>QGUQ01000534.1 GCA_003242195.1 Bacillota bacterium
TCGTACCGCTTGGCGACCTCGTCCCAGTTGACGACGTTCCACCAGGCCGCCACGTAGTCGGGCCGCTTGTTCTGATACTTGAGGTAGTAGGCGTGCTCCCAGACGTCGATGCCCAGGATGGGCGTGTGGTTCTTCATGTACGGGCTGTCCTGGTTGGGCAGGCTGTAGACCTGCAGTTCCCCGTTCTCGTCGACGACCAGCCACGCCCAACCGCTGCCGAAGTGGGAGACCGCCGTCTTGCTGAACTGCTCCTTGAACTGCTCAAAGCTGCCGAACTTGCTGTTGATGGCGTCGGCCAGGGCGCCCGACGGCTGACCACCCCCGTTGGGGCCCATGATCTGCCAGAAGAGCGTGTGGTTGGCGTGGCCGCCGCCGTTGTTGCGCACGGCGGTGCGGATGTCTTCGGGAATCCGGTCGATCTGCCGCAACAGGTCTTCGATGGGCTTGTTCTGCCACTCGGGATACTTCTCCAAGGCCGCGTTGAGGTTGTTCACATAGGTCGCGTGGTGCCGGTCGTGGTGGATGCGCATCGTCTGCTCGTCAATATGGGGTTCGAGGGCATTGTAGTCGTACGGCAGGGGTGGGAGCTCATAGGGCATGCGGCAATCCCTCCTTGTGGTCCTAGCCGGGGCCGCGCCCCATCGGCCGGTACGGGCGCACCCCGGTGGCGTGTCCTCCGACACCTCGCTACCAGTATATATCATCTCTCAATTGAGAGACAGGCTCATTCGATTCCTCCGGTGTCCCCGTCACGTCACAGGCCCCACGGGTGGCTGCCTAGATGGCGCCTACAAGCGGGCCGCAAACGAAGGAGCCCCGGCGCGGGCGGCGGGCGGGATCGGCACCCGCGACGCCGCCTGGACCGGGGGCATCAGGGGGGCTTCCGGTAGAGGTGCGGGCTGTCCGGGATCCCCGGCAGGGCCGCTCACGCCCGCAGGTTGTTGACGAGGCCCATCATCTCGTCCGCCGTGCGGATGGCGCGGGCATTGAGCTCGTAAGCGCGTTGCGCGGCCAGCAGGCGGACCATCTCGTCGGCCGGGGACACGTTGGCCTGCTCCAGCATGCCCTGGCGGATGGTGCCGGCACCTGCCGCCCCGGGGACCACCAGGATCAGGCCGCCGGGTGCGCCCGTATAGGCGAAGAGCCCGTCGCCCCTGGCCTCCAGGGCGTCCCCGGTCGCCGGCCACGCCAGCGCGATGGTCCCTATCACCACTTGCTGCCCGTTGGCCAGCGTGACGCTCACCTGCCCCTCGGGGGACACCGTCGCCTCCCGCGTTCCCTGGGGCAGGACCAGAGGACGGCCGTCGGCCAGCAGCAGCGGCCGCCCGCCGGGGTCCACCACGGCGGTGCCCCCGTCGGGGAGGGGGCTCAACCGGAAATGCCCGCTGCGGGTATAGAGGATCTCGTCGCCGTCCGCCACGCGGAAGAACCCGGGCCCGTCGATGGCCAGATCCCACGGAAGGCCCGTCTCCAGCAAAGGACCCTGTTGCCAGAGGCGGGGCGTCGCCGCCACACGGACGCCGTGCCCCACCGGTACCCCTTCGACCGCGTCCGCCGGTGCCACCGGTACGCGTACGGCTGCATAGACCAGGTCTGCGAAGTCCGCTCGTGCCGCCTTGTAGCCGGGCGTGTTCACGTTGGCCAGATTATGGGCGATGACGTCCACTTGCGTCCGGGCCGCCCACATTCCCGATGCCGAGG
>QGUQ01000535.1 GCA_003242195.1 Bacillota bacterium
GAAGGGAGTAAAGCCGCAGGGCACCGAGGAAGAGAAGCAGCAGGCCCTGGCCCTGGTGGCCATGGGCTATAGCTACAGGGCCATCGGCCACATCCTGGGGCGTGACCCCCACACGATCATCCGCTGGGCCCGGGCGGCGGAGGACGAGGTCAAGCAGATGCACGAAGAGCTGCGCCGTGAGTTCGCCGCTGCCGCCTGGGCCAAGATCTTCGAGCTGCTCGGCACCCTGACCCCCGAGAAGATCGAGCGCCTGAACGCCAGGGACGCGGCCTGGTGCATGGGCGTCCTGTTCGACAAGGCCATGACGGCCATGTCCGCTAGCAAGCTGGCCGAGGTTCAGCAGCCGCAGGATGCCGGCCAGGATAAGCCCCAGCAGCCCATCTACCGGATCGAGATCAGCGAGAAGGTCGCCGAGAAGCTGATGGAGCGCAGGCAGCAGATCGCACAGGAGCAGGCTAGGGAGCAAGTAGCCGGGTGAGTGAGTGGGTGGATGGGTGGGCTGGTAGAGAGACAGGCAGGCAGGTAGGCGGGAGGGACGGGTTCTAGCCGCCCCGGCGGTGGGCCGGTCCCGGCCCGGCAAAAGCATACCCCGACCCCCTGCGTAGAGATGGGCCAAATGCGTATTTTGTTGAACGTTCGACATGGTCAAAGCGACGGCATGGAGCAAGGATTCTCCGGCATCACGACGCAGAAGTCGCGGTTTTTGGGCCCTGGATACGCCAGGGGGGTATAGCCCCTTCCGAGTCCAGCCGGAGCCCGAAAGGCCATGGTAGTACCGCGATTGTCGGCTTTATCCACAACAAAAAGCGGTTTTCCACAAATTCTCCACAAAGCCGCCAGCAGGCGGCTTTTCTGCTGGTGGGACTATGCAACAGCTGACCTTCACCCCGCACCCGGCGCAGGCGGAGGTCCTGTTTGACCCGGCGCGGGTCAAGGTCTTGTGCGCCGGCCGGCGGTTCGGCAAGGACATCCTCTCGCTGAACCTGCTGCTGAAGACGTGCCTGGAGCTGGCGCAGGAGCGGGAGCCGTCGCAGTACCTGAACCCGCACGTGCACGCCTGGGTGGTGGGGCCGAGTTACGGCATTATCACGCAGGCGTGGCGGGACCTGAAGGGGCTCGTGCCGGAGAGCTGGATCAAGGTCAACCCGTGGACGAAGCGGCCGATGATTCACGACACCCCGCCGTACTCGATGGTGCTGGACGTGGCGGGTCCGGGCCGGGACATCCTCATCGAGTTCCGGTCGGCGGACCGGCCGGACGACCTGGTGGGCCCGGGGCTCGACTTCCTGCTGGTCACGGAGGCGGCCCGGGTGAACGAGGAAGCGTGGCGGGTGGTCAAGCCGACGCTGAACAGCCCCGGGCGGGCCGGCTATGCCATCCTGAACAGCACTCCGAAGGGGAAGAACTGGTTCTACCACCTGTGGCGGCAGGGGCAGCCGGACTACGAGGGCTACGACCCCAAGCGCCTTCGGTCCTGGCGGTTTCCGACCTTCGAGAACCCGTATCTCACCGAGGACCAGCTGGCGGACATCGAGGCGGACCGCAAGCGCATGGGCGAGAAGTGGTATCGCCAGGAGTACCTTGCGGAGTTTGTCGACTCGCTGGGCAAGGCCATCCCTTCGGACGCCATCGAGCGGTGCGCGGTGGGGGAGTTCCAGGAGCCCGAGGAAGGGAGGGTTTAAAGGGCGGGCGCGAATTG
>QGUQ01000536.1 GCA_003242195.1 Bacillota bacterium
ATCCGGACTCCTGGTCCAGGTCTTCGGTGAGGAGGGCCGGCACGCGCGGTCGGCGGTGGGCGTGAGTGAGTTGCCGCTGAACGCGGCAGTGGAGGTCGAGGCCGTCTTTCGCGTGGAGGCATAGCGGAGTGCCCGCAGAGCGCCTGCAAAAGCTCCTCTCGCGGGCCGGCATCGCCTCCCGGCGGGAGGCCGAGCGCTGGATCGCGGCCGGGCGCGTGACCGTCAACGGCGTCGTGGCCACCCTAGGGACCAAGGCCGACCCGGAGCGCGACCTGGTAGCGGTGGACGGCCGCCCGCTGGCCGACTTGGCGCACCGGCTGCGGCGCAAGCGTTACGTGATGCTCCACAAGCCGCGGGGCGTGCTGACCACGATGTACGACCCCCAGGGCCGCCCCACCGTCGCCGAGATCTGTCGTCGGCAGGGCCTGGAGGGCCTGCATCCCGTGGGGCGGCTGGACTTCGACAGCGAAGGGCTGCTCCTGCTGACGGACGACGGGGAGCTGACCTTCGCCCTTACCCATCCGCGCCACCAGGTGCCCAAGGTCTATCACGTGCTGGTCCGGGGCCAGGTGACGGCGGACAGGCTCCGACGGCTGCGGGAAGGCGTGCGGCTCGAGGACGGGCCGGCGCGGGCCGCCACGGCGCGCCGGCTCCGGCCGGAGAACGGCGCCACCTGGGTCGAGATCACCATTCATGAGGGACGGAAGCGGCAGGTGCGGCGCATGTGCGCGGCCGTGGGGTGGCGGGTCTTGCGGCTGGTGCGGGTGGCCGTCGGCCCGCTCCGCCTGGGCAACCTGGCTCCCGGGCAGCTGCGTCCCTTGCGGCCGGAGGAAGTGGAGGCCCTGGCGCGCGCCGCCGGCGTCCGCCGTCCCCGGCCGCCGGCCTGAGCGCGGGGCGGTAGCCTGCTGGCATGCGGCATTCCGGGAGGGGGAGACAGAGGGTATGGCAACGGCGTGGCCGCCGCGAATCGATTCCTTCCGCCAACTGGACGCGTACCGCCCGCCGGCCGGGCGGCTGCACTCGGCCACCCACGAGGAGATCCTGGCCGGCGCCACGACCGACGTTTACTTCGTCAAGACCTACGAGGTGCTGCGCGAGCTGGGCGCCCTGGACACGCCCGTGACCGTCGAGATCTTCGCCAACCGAGCCGGTGTGCTCTGCGGCGTGGAGGAGGTCCTCCAGCTCCTCCGCCACCTCCGGGTCGAGGTGTGGGCCGTGGATGAGGGCCAGGCGGTGGAGGCCGGGGAGGTGGTCATGCGCATCCGCGGCCCGTACGGCGAGTTCGGGCTCTACGAGACGCCCATCCTGGGCATGCTCGCCTCGGCCAGCGGCTGGGCAACGGCCGCCCGCACCGTCCGTGAGGTGGCGGGCGACACGCCCGTGATCTGTTTCGGCGCTCGCCACGTCCACCCGGCGGTCGCACCGGTCATGGAGCGCGCGGCGGTGGTGGGCGGGCTGGATGGAGCCAGCTGCATCCTGGCCGCCCGGCTAGCGGGCCGCGAGCCTAGCGGGACGTTGCCCCACGCCGTCATGCTGATCGCCGGGGACACGGTGGAGGTGGCCCGGGCCGCCGACCGGGTCTTCCCGCCGGACCAACCCCGCGTGGTGCTGGTCGACACCTTCCAGGACGAGGCCGTGGAAGCCGTGCGCGTGGCCGCGGCGCTGGGCCAGCGCCTGGCGGCGGTACGGCTCGACACG
>QGUQ01000537.1 GCA_003242195.1 Bacillota bacterium
CCCCGGGGCCCGGCGCCTTTTTTTGGCCCACCCCCCCAGCGCCACCCCTCCTCCCTGTTTTGGTTGAACGAAGAGGAGGGGGCGGGCCCCCCCCCGGGGGGGGGGGCGCCCGCCGTCCTGCCGGGCCCCACGGCGTGAAGGCCTACCCGCGCGGCCGTCAGGCCTCCACGACCTGCACGCCCTGCTTGCCTTCCAGCACCGCGTCCGCGATCTTGCTGGTGATCAGCCGCACGGCGCGGATGGCGTCATCGTTCCCCGGGATCACGTAGTCGATCTCCTCCGGGTCGCAGTTGGTATCGACGATGGCAACGACGGGGATGCTCAACTTGCGCGCCTCGGAGACCGCGATCTTCTCCTTGCGCGGGTCGACCACGAACACGGCATCGGGCAGGTCCTTCATGCCCCGGATGCCGCCCAGGTACTTCTCCAGCTTCTGCTTCTCCCGCTGGAGGCGTGCGACTTCCTTCTTGGGCAGCCGCTCGAAGTGCCCCTCGGCCTCCATTTGCTCCAGCTCCTGGAGGCGGTCGATGCGGGTGCGGATGGTGGCAAAGTTGGTCAGCATGCCACCCAGCCAGCGCTCGTTGACGTAGAACTCACCGCAACGCCGCGCCTCCTCGGCGATGGTCTCCCGGGCCTGCTTCTTGGTGCCCACAAACAGGATGCGGCCGCCCTGGGCAGCGAGGTCCCGCACGAAGTTGTAGGCCTCGTCGAGCAGCCGCACCGTCTTCTGGAGATCAATGATGTAGATCCCATTGCGCTCCATGAAGATGTAGGGGCGCATCTTGGGATTCCAGCGCCTGGTCTGGTGGCCGAAGTGGACACCGGCTTCGAGCAGCTGTTTCATCGCCACGACGGGCACCGGCCTCACCTCCTCTCGGTTTTACGCCCCGCCAGGACGTCCGTCGCCCTGCCGGGACCCTCCGCCCGCTTCCCGGGCACGTGGAACCGCCCGGCACCGTCCCGGGGTCCGGGTGCCGGCCGCGGCACCGCCACGCACCTCCACGGGCGTGCGAAGTACCCGCCCACGACCCTGCCTGTGGCCGGGCGCGAGCCGACGGTAGTATATCACAGGCCTCCAGGGGCGCCAAGGAGACGGATCGGGAGAGGAAGGGTTCGCCCTGCGGGCCCGGCGGCAGGGGACACGTCGCGCAACGCCGGGGAGCGGTCGGGATCCGGCTGCAGGCGGATGATCACGGGAATGGCCAGGGGGAGGCGCTCAACGGGCCGGGCCGACAGGGGCCGGTTCTTCAAAGAGCCGGCCAGGGCGGAGAGGACCCGTCTCTCCAGTTCCCGGCTCCACTCGTCCGCGAGGCCGGTCAGGCGCTCCGGCGCCAGTTCCGCCTCGAGCTGGCGGGCCAGCTCCGTCTCCAGGTTGCGCCGGAAGGCCTGGACGGCGGGTTCCGGTACGTCGAGCCGCACCCCGTATACCACGATCCCCGTCTCCCGGAACCGGCGGGCCAGGCCTTCGGCCACCTTCGCGGGAAGCTGCCGCCGGAGTTCGGCCGTGGCCCGCGGGAGCTCGCGCCGCAGGGCCTCCTCCACGGCGGCGCTGGCCGTCCCCGACAGGGTGGCGGCGTCCACGTGCACCGTGACTCCTTGGCGGGCCGCCACGTGGGCCGCCATGCCGAGCCCTGCCGCCGCCAGCAGGAGGCCGGTGACTAGGCCCAGCCAGAATGCGCCGCGCACACCCACCACCCC
>QGUQ01000538.1 GCA_003242195.1 Bacillota bacterium
ACTCCGGGCCGTTGAGAACCTGGATAGCGTACTTGCGGTGATACCCCAGCACGCGCGTGACTTCATCGAGAATGCGCGACTTTTCTTTTCGGGACGAGGCTTTGGCATACCATTTCCGGATTTGTGGAAGGTATTCGCGACGGCTTTGGAGAGACATGGTCACGTCACATCCCCCTCGGTAAGATTTCGATGTGAGTGATCCAGTCTCCCTTCGGTTAGATTTTAGCTGAGCGATTGCGACGCATTGACATCTCCTACAAAGAAACGCGATAATTAAAGCAATATTCCGCAATCGGTAAGACGACACACGGAGGAACGAAAGGCGAAGAACTCCGCCTGTCTTGAAAGGAAGGGGGGCAGTGGCCGTGGAAGGCCTGACACCGGACCTCTCGGGTCGCGTACACCCGAGGCGCGAGAGCCTTGCGAAGGTGAATGCCGTACGGGTAGCCGTAATCCAGGCTGCACCCGTCATCCTGGACCGCGAGGCAACCACAGCGAAGGTCTGCCGCTTGATCGCGGAAGCCGCCGCGCAGGGCGCCCGCCTGATCCTGCTCCCGGAAGCCATGATCCCCGCATATCCGCGGGGCATGACCTTTGGAACTGTCGTCGGGCACCGCAGCGACGAGGGGCGGCGTGCCTATGCGCGCTACTGGAACCAAGCCGTTGACGTGCCGGGGCCCGTGACCGAGGCCATCGGTGCAGCCGCTCGGGAAGCTTCTGCCTACGTCGCCATCGGCGTGGTTGAGCGGGATCGCGTCTATAGGGGCGGTACGCTGTATTGCACACTGCTCTACTTTGGACCCGATGGCCGGCTGCTGGGCAAGCACCGCAAGCTGAAGCCCACCGGTGCCGAGCGCCTGGTGTGGGGCGAGGGCGACGGCAGCACGTTGACGGCAATCCAGACCGAATTCGGGACGGTCGGGGGGCTGATCTGCTGGGAGAACTACATGCCCCTCGCCCGCATGGCCATGTACCACAAGGGCGTTGACCTCTACCTAGCTCCGACGGCAGATGCCCGCGACTCCTGGCAGGCCACCATCCGCCACATCGCCTGCGAGGGGCGTTGTTTCGTCCTGTCCTGCAACCAATTTGTCACCCGCGACATGATGCCGAAGGATTGGGAGGACATCGGCCCCGGCCCCGACATCCTCTGTCGCGGGGGCAGCGCCATTGTTGATCCTCTCGGGAACTATCTGGCCGGTCCCCTCTTCGATCGGGAAGGCATCCTGGTGGCCGATCTGGACCTCAACCGCATCACGGAGGCCCGTTACGATTTTGATCCGGTCGGGCACTACAACCGGCCCGACGTCTTCCGGCTGATCGTCAACGAGGCGCCGGCGCCAGCGGTTGAGCAAACCGCGCATTGCTAAGCCAATTGGAATCGGAAAACGGGGTTCCCCATCGGGAACCCCGAATTTGCTTTCGACCACGCACCTGTTCTCATCTGCCGCGCCCCGCCTCGCCGCCCGACCGCGCCAACCGCTCGGCCAGCGCCACGAGCGTGCGCACGCCGGCACCGGTGGCCCCTTTCTCGTGCAGGGGGCCCGCCTGATCGGCCCATGACGTGCCAGCAATGTCGAGGTGGGCCCACGGCGTGTCCTCAGCGAATACGCCGACAAACAGGCCGCCCATGATCGGATGGGCTTTCCGCCCCGGCGCGTTGTTGAGATCGGCCACCGGGCTCTTCAGCTTCTCG
>QGUQ01000539.1 GCA_003242195.1 Bacillota bacterium
TGTACCCGATGCCAAGGGGGTTCGTTGCCGCCCGGATCAGGGGCTTCACGCCGGGCTTGGTCGTTCGGCACCTGGCTTGCATGAACGAGAATTGAAACTCCGAAAACGTGGTCAGCTCATCGAACACAATGTCCTCGAACTCGGCGGACTGGTAGCGGTACACCGCGTCGTCGTTGTCCAGGTAGCTCAGGTACTGGATGGACCCGTTCGGGAAGCGCCAGGAGAAGGTCCGCTCGTTCCAGACCGCGCCGGTTCCCTCCAGCAGTTCCTGGAACCGGCCCTTCACCGACATCTCCAGCTCAGGGTAGCTCCGGCGCAGGTACAGGCCCGTGGAGTTCGGGATCTTCAGCCGGCGGAGGATGCAGAAAACAATGAGAGCGTCGGTTTTCCCGCCGCCCGCTGCTCCGCCGTAGAGCACCTCGTCCTCCTGGGCTTCGAGGAAGAGCTTTTGCTTGGGCAATGGTCGCCAGGTTTTCACTCCCTGACTGGTCGTGACCGCCATAGCCATCAACTCTTTTGGCAGGACGCGGACAGGGCGTCCGATCCCTGCGGCATGAAAGGTCATTCCTTAAAGCCCCGCCGAAGCGGGGCAAACCTGCACATTTGAGAGGGGCGGCCCGGAGGACCGCCCCACGGTCGAGTCACCCAGCCGCGATAATCCCCTGATGCGCCCAGGCGTCGAAACACCAGTGCCAACCCGTCTTGTTCTCGGGGTCGGCGGCCTTGAGCGACGCCGCCGTCGGGGGTGCAGGTACATTACCGAAGATGCTCAGAAAGATCGCCATATCCGCCTGCACCGTCAGACCGTTGGCCTTGAACTCGAACACCTCACAGCCGAAGTCGTCATAAACAGGGAAGGTGGCACGAATCCATTCCTCCATCGTCATCGTTCATGCCCCCTCATCTGCGGAACACACTAATCATCCAAGTCACAGCAGCGTTGTGGTCTACCGTGTCCTGGTTATAGAGCCGAATGCGGATGCCTGCGCCGAACTTCGACTGCCGCTTCATGCCCAGTGCGAATTTTTTGTTCGTGTCGTCGTATACGAACTCTCGCCAGAAGTCGTTCTCGCCGCCTAGATCGTGGAGGTCTTTGGGCCTGACGGGATTGGTCCATTGTCCGGACGGGCCGACGAGCCTCATGCCCTGCTCATACGTGCCATCCGCCCGCCGGTTTTCGACGCGCAATGCCATTAAGTTGTAATCCGTACCCATTGACAACGATTCTAAATCACACGCCTGATTGACCTGCGTGACGACAATCGTAGAACCAGCCGGAACCGTGGTGACAAGGTTGCCAGACTGGGTTTCGTACATACAATCCACGGTGAGAGGGTTGCCACTGGCATCATACAACTCCACCCGCATAGCACCGTTGCGGCCACACAGCGGTTCGTGCAAATTGGTGGACGGGTTAAGCAGCTTCAGAACGGGCACCACGATCACTCCTTCTCTGGCCTAATTACCGGCCACGGCGCAGGCGGCGCAGCATCGCGGTCACACGGGGGTTCGAGGACTTCCGCTCGGTGAGGGGATGCCCGATCGACGTGACCACCGTCCGACCGCCGCGAGGGCCCTTCCGCCGCAGGATCGCCACGCGGATGACGTGATTGCCCTGCTTGACGGTGCGGTAGCCGAGCACATCGCGCTTGGGCGGGTTCTTGTAGTCCTCCCAGACGTACTTGCCGGTCGGCT
>QGUQ01000540.1 GCA_003242195.1 Bacillota bacterium
ATCCAGCACCCGGACCATCTCGAAGGCTTGCGCGTTGAGCTGGTGCATGCTGCCCACCGCCGCTCCCCCCTTGTCTGCAACGGCCCAATCAAAACAGCGCAGCCCGTTCCTGCGTGAGACTTGGATCCCGCTATCCTTGTGCCACCGACGTTGTGCAGGACTCCTGAACGTGGCACCCTCCGGCAAATCCGCTCCCCCGGCGAAGAGATCACTTCGGGCGACCTGATGCTTACGAACGGTTGTTAGTTGCGCCCCATCTCGTTCAGTTCGGTTGTGTGGTAGGGTTCCCTGCTATTCCCCGGATGCGGCCGCCAATACCGCGCCGCCAGCGGTGACGCTACTCCTCCTCAAAATCGTGATACTCGAACTTCAGCGTATTGCAGTTTTCCCGCACCGTGCGGACCACGTGCTCGGGGAAGCCGTCGGGCAGCTGCGCCTCGATCTCCAGCGTGACCCTGACCTTGGCGTCCGGGAGTGCCACCAGGTGGGCGATGATCTCCTGGGCGATCTGGGCGGCGTCCCGGCCCGACCGGGTGGGGTCCAGGGCAGCGCGCCCGTAGAACCGGCGTAGCACGCGTTGGGCGGTCGAAGCGGGCTGCTGGTCCGCCCGGGACTCAACCACCACACCTGCCACCGACACGCCGGTCTGGTCGGGCGTCACAGGCTGCCCGCCCTCGCCTCCGCCAGGTACGGGCCGGGAGACCAGCTCCGCCTCCAACTGCCGTCGGGCCACCTCCGGCCGAACCAGCAGCCCCGCCGGCGCGTCGGGGGAGAGGGAGAGGCCCTCGCCCGCCCGCAATCCTCGATAGCGCCCAGCCCCCTCGTCGTAACTCTCCGCGTAAGCGAAGCCATCCTGCATCCAGGTCAGCAGGCGCACGCCGTCTTCCATGGCGGCGACCAGCACCGACGGGTCCCGCAGGCGCGGGAGGTAGACGTACCGGAAGAAGTCCTCCACCAGCTGCCGGGCCTCCACGTGGTCCCCCCGCCAGAGGGGCACCCGGTCGAGCTGGATGCGCAGCACGTTGCCCCCGAGCTGGGTGTACAGGTGGCCGTCCGCCACCAGCTTCTTGCTGGCCCGTTCCACCAGGTTCCCGGCCCCTTGCAGGCGCACGGCCACCCAGCCCATGTCGCCCTGGGGGTCGGGCTGCTCGGGCACCAGCAGCCACTGGAAGGCCTCCAGCAGGCGCAGGGAGACGGTGGTGTCGGCCGCGGCCCGCTGCTGCTCCGCCGTGCGGGTCTGGTGCGGGTCAAGATTGAGCGCCTCCCGCTCCTGCAGGATGGAGTCCCAGGCCAGGTAGCGCCGCACCGCCTCGTCCAGGCCGTCCAGCTGGGTGCGGTCCACCGCCAGGAACACCAGGGCGTTCCGGTAGGTCCGGGGCTGGTTGCCCCGCCACTCCAGGATCTGGGCGGCGGCAGACAGGGCGGGGCTCTCGCCGTTGCGCTGGTACGGAGCATCCAGGCCGAGGATCACCAGCCGGGCGGCCGGTTCGTCCGGCACCTCCTGGCTGGACCTGGGAATTGCGTGCACGCCGGCGAAATGACCGGAGGAGCGGCGTACCTCTTCCCGCACCCGCCGCTCGATCTCTTCCGCCACCCGGTCCGGCTGGAACTTGAGCTGTTCCGCCCGTTCCTCCGCCAGGCTGTTGACGTTGGGCTGGGGGGCGTACCAGTACCGGGTCCCGTCGGTGTACAGGT
>QGUQ01000541.1 GCA_003242195.1 Bacillota bacterium
GAGGCGGCCAGGGCCACCGCCCGGCGCCCGCCGGCCGGTGGCTGCTGGGCCCTGCGTGCACCGTCCAGCACAAGCCCGGGGGTGGTCCTGTTGCAGCTGCCCGAGTTGGGCCTGCTTTTGCTACCTGAACAACGCACCTCGGGGGTCAAGGTCGCCGGCCGCAGCGGACGCCACACCAGGCGCCGGCCCGCATGCATCCCAGAGGGAGCAGCCGTTTTGTGCACCGTGGGACCGGGTTACAGCCGCCCTGTTGCCCGGATCGCTGGCCGGCCGGCCGTAAGGTGCCGTAAGGCTGGGTGGCTCCTGGGCTGGCTGATGGTGTTGGCGGCGGTGTTGTTGGGACTGCCCAGCGGCCTCGCCCATGCGTCCACCGGTGGAGCGGATCAGGGCAAGTCGCCCGAGCAGGCCTCCCCGCAGCGGGCCGGTTCCCCCGACGAGCCCGTATCCCACTTGGTGGCCCCCGACGACGTGCAAGCAGCTGAGGCGTACTTGCGCCAGCGGTTCGCCGACCGGTTCGGCGGCCTCTACCTGCAGGATGCCGGCAATGGCCAGTTCACCGTTGTTGTGGTGGTCACCCGACCCCTGGGGGCCGGCGGCGAGGAGGCCCTTCGCCAGCGCCTGGGCGGCAAGCCGCTGCGGTTCGTCGAGGGCCGATACACCCTGGCTGAACTCGAGCGGATCCAGGGGACGCTGACCCAGGCCATGCCCCGGCTGCAGGAGCAGGGAGTCCAGGTGGTCTGGAGCGGGGTCGACGTGCGGACCAACCGGGTCCGCCTGGGCGTCGCCAGCGACGTGGAACAAGCGCAGGCCGCCGTTCGGTATCTCCCCGGGGCGGAAGCCATCGTCGTGGTGGAGGCCGAGCCCGTGCAGCTCCTGGGTGCCGAGGGCGGCCCGGCCGTGACTCCGGCTCCCTCGCCGGCCGCTACCGTGGCGGACGGCGGGGCAGAACGGGACGCCGGTGCCGGCGGCGCCCCCGTCCGGCCCGGCGGGTGGTGGGCGGCTTTGCTCACGGCCCTCAGGCGTTGGTGGGCGGCCCTGGTCGCCGTGTTTCACTGATTCCGGCAGTGTCTTGGTTCAGCCCTTGATTCGCGCGGCTTGATTCGGCCCTTGCCATGGCTTGATTCGGCTCGTGTTTTGGCCGGTGCGGCCGCTCCAGCCGGTCTTGGACCAGGTGGAGCGGCCAGTCCACCGGCCAGAGGTCCACGGCGCCACCGGCTTGCAGGAGATCCCATAGGACAGGCACGTGCTCCAACCCGACGGTCACCAGCACCCGCCGCCGCAGGTGGCGGGTGCCGCCATGGGTGCCGGCACGAAGCACGGAAGCGCAAGCGTCCAGGATGTTTGCCGCCATGCGGAGGTTCCGCACTGACCAGGTACGAATCTCTTCCGTGGCGTCCAGCTGGAGTTGTAGCCGGTGCTTGGCCCGGATAAGGTCCATCACCCCCTGATCAAAGATGGCCCGCAGTCCCAGCTCGCGGCGCCCGATCCACTGGAGAAAGGTTTGGGTCACGTCCTGCCACGTCGCCTCCGCGGCGGTCTGCCAGGCCGCCGGCACCGGCGGGCCCGCCACACAGGCCAAGGGCATGCCCCCGCCGCCCACCCGCCGCGGCCCCGGCTTCCGATCACCCAGGTCCGCCCGGCCGGGCCGGTCGCCCCCACCGGCGTCCCGTTCGGCGGGGGAAA
>QGUQ01000126.1 GCA_003242195.1 Bacillota bacterium
TTTTTTTTTTTCCAATCAGAGGCGGGCATCCGTATTTTGTTCCGGTTCCGGGGGTCGGGGGTGTGTATTAACGGGCGCCTGGCGGGGGCGCAAGACGTGGCAGCGCAACGCCATCATTGCCCTTGGGAACCGCCGGGACCCGGCGGCCGTGCCCCCCTTGCGGAGAGTCCTTCTGGGCGATCGTCGGCCCGAGCTCCGGGCGACGGCGGCGTGGGCCTTGGGACGGATTGGCGGCGCGGCGGCCCGAGAGGCGCTCCGGGAGGCCCGGGAGCGGGAGGGAGACCCCACGGTCCGGGAGGCCATCGCCCGGGCGCTGGCCCTGGGCCCGCAGGACGGAGGACCCGCCGCGCAGAAGTGAAGAGTTGCGCGCCAGCCGCGACTGGAACCCGCCCCTTGTCATCCCCCGGGCAAGGTGAGGGACATGGATATTCCGCTACGGCGGCGGATCAGGTTAATCCCGTCAGCCGCGCCACCGCCGTTCCAGGCGCAAGGTGCGCGAGGTGGTGAAGGATTTGCGCGTATTCGTCAACGATCACCCGGTAGAGGTCTACCCGGGCGCCTGCGTGAGGCATGCACTCCTGCGTTATTCGGAAACGGTTTATCAGGACGCCGTGGCCGGCAAGTTGACCGTGACCGACCGCCACGGCAACAAGCTCAGCCTGGGTGGACCGCTGGAGGAAGGATTTCGCCTGACCGTGGAGGGACCCGGCGGCTACCGGCCCGCACCCGCCAATCCGGAACTGCTGGTGCTGGGTACCGAGCCGGCGAGCCGCAACGGGCGGACGAACTCGCCGGCCGCCAGCGTGGCGGCCGGGGTGGCCCGCGAGGCCGGCGACGGCGGCCGGCGGCGCCGGCGGGGTCGCCGGCGCGGTCACCGGCGGCGGGGCAGGGGCCGCGGGCGATCCGAGCAAGGAGGCGTCTGAGCGGCCCGGCGGGCCTCCGGTGCGCGGGCCGGGGCGCCCGCGGGAAGGGAGAGCCGGAGGGTCGCCACCGTTTCAGGGCCGTGACCGGAGGGGCGGCCGGGGCCGTCAGAAGGCCCCGGCCGCCCGCGCTTCCTCCAGCTCCAAGACCTCGCTGCGATCCAGGGCTTCGGCCAGCAGCGGCTCCCAATCGCGTACCCTCTCCGCCGCCTCCGCCTGTTCCGGGCGCGGCCGGGTGGCCGGCTGGGAGGGGACGAACAGGGTGCAGCAGTCCTCGTAGGGCAGGATGGAGACGTCGTAGGTGCCGATGGCCTTGGCGCGGTCGATGATCTCTGCCTTGTCCATGCCGATGAGGGGCCGCAACACGGGGAGGGTGGTCACCCGGGAAATGGTGTGGATGCTCTCCAGCGTCTGGCTGGCAACCTGGCCCAGACTCTCGCCCGTCACCAGCGCCAGCGCCCCTTCCCGGGCGGCGATGCGCTCGGCCAGCCGGAACATCATGCGCCGCATCAGGGTGATGGTGAGCTGCGGCGGGCAGTCCAGCTGGATGGCGCGCTGGATCTCCGTGAAGTAGACCACCCACAGTCGCAGCGGCCCGCCCCACCGGGCGAGGATGCGTACCAGGTCTATGACCTTTTCCTTGGAGCGCTCGCTGGTGAAGGGCGGGCTGTGGAAATGCACCGGGATGACCGTCAGGCCACGCTTCATGGCCATCCAGACGGCCACCGGGCTGTCGATGCCGCCGGATAAGAGGGCGCAGGCGCGCCCGGTGACGCCCACGGGCAGCCCGCCCGGCCCTGGCACGGACCGGGCGTACACGTAGGCGGCATCGTGGCGGATTTCGACCCCGACCGTGATGCGGGGACGGTGGACGTCGACCCGCAGGGCCGGGTGGGCGGCCAGCAGGCGGCGTCCCAGCTCCTGGTTGAGCTCGAGGGAGGTGAGGGGAAAGGCCTTGTTGGACCGCCGGGCCTCCACCTTGAAGGTGACGGGTTCGTCGCCGGTTCCCTTTTCCCCGGCCAAGGCCTCCTCCAGCACCGTCGCCGCCGCCTGGGAGATGGCGTCCAGGTCTAGCGGCACGCGATCGGCAGGGGACGCGGCGACGACCCCGAAGACCCGTTGCAACGCCTCCAGCGCCCCCTCCACGTCGCCGCCCGGTTCGACCCAGACCCGGCCGGGCGTCCGGTAGACATCAACCCCTGGCCGGCCCGCCAGGGCGCGCCGGATCTGGCGGACCAGGGCCTTTTCGAACTGGGGGCGGTTGCGCCCTTTGAGCCCAATCTCCCCGTAACGGACCAGGATCACGCGTTCACGCAATGGAGAGTCCTCCCGTGCGTCGACCGGCGGCCGCCCTGCCGCGGTCGTGGGTCACGCCCTTTCGCGCCGGCGCCGGCTGGGGCGGGCAGCTGCCACCAGACGCACTTCCTCCGCCGCCTCGCGGAGGGCGGCCACGAATCGCTCCACGTCTTCTTCGGTGGTTTCCCGCGAAAGGCTGATCCGCAGCGCGCTCTCCAACCGCTCGGCCGGCAGGTGGAGGGCCTGGAGCACGTGGCTGGGCGCTGTGCGTCGCGAGGTGCAAGCAGAACCGGTGGACACGTAGACGCCGCGCTGGGCCAGGGCATGGACCAGTACCTCGCCACGCGCCCCCGGTACGGAGAGGTTGACGATGTGGGGCGCGCCCTGAGCGGGGTCGGGGCCGTTGACGACGACCCCGGGTACCTCCGCCCGCACCCGGTCCACCAGGCGCAGCTTCAGCGCCTGCATGCGCTCGCTCAGTCCGGGCTGCTCGTCCAGCATGAGGCGCGCCGCCGTGGCGAACCCGACGATGCCCGGAACGTTGTGGGTACCGGGCCGCAGCCCCCGTTCCTGCTCGCCACCGGTGAGCTGGGGTTCCAGCCGCACGCCCTCCCGCACGTACAGGGCGCCCGTACCCTTCGGCCCGTGGATCTTGTGGGCGCTGACGGTGACCAGGTCTACGCCCCACGCCCGCGGCCGTACCGGGATCTTGCCAAAGGCCTGCACGGCGTCCACGTGGACGAGCACTTCCGGACGCCGCCGTTTGACGGCCTGCACGATCTCGGCGATGGGCTGGATCGTGCCGATTTCGTTATTGACGAGCATGACGCTGACCAGCACCGTGTCCGGCCGGACGGCGTCTGCGACCGCCTCGGGGTCGACGCGACCCGATGCGTCCACGGGGACGACGGTCAGCTCGCAATCCCGTTGAGCCAAGGCCCGCGCGGTGGCCAGCACCGACGAGTGCTCGATGGCTGTGGTGACCAGGTGGCTGCCCTGCCGGCGGTAGGCTGCCATGACGCCGCGCAGGGCCAAGTTGTTGGCCTCCGTGCCGCCGGAGGTGAAGAGGATGTCGTCCGCCGGCACGTCCAGGGCGGCGGCGATGGTCTCGCGGGCGGCCTTCACCAGCCGCTCCGCCTCCAGCCCGGCTTCGTGCACCGACGCAGGGTTGGCGAACCGCTCCTGCAGGGCATCGACCATGGCCACCACCACTTCCGGTCGGACGCGGGTCGTGGCGGCGTTGTCCAGGTACACGCCGTCCCGGGCGTGGGATTGCTGCCGGATCATGGCCACCTCCTCCGCGACACGCCGGGCCACTGCTCGGGCCTTCGATTTATTATACTCGAGTGTGACAATCGCCCGGGCGGCCTCCCCTTCCCCGGGTTCCTGCGGGGAAGGGGACGGGCGGGTGCCCGCGTTGGGTGCCCGCGTGGTGGCCGCCGCGGCCGGGCGTGCCGGCCGTAGCGCGGTGAACTATCATAGTTCCTGACGCGTGGTCGCGGGCAGGGCCCGGGACAGGAAGGGCCGCCCGGGGCTGGAATGCACTTGGGGTATCCGGAGAGGGGCAGCGGTTATGCTTCGGTACGAAGATCTCTGTGACATCCTCTTCGACTCCGCGGAAAGAGCCGGCCTGGAGATCCGGCGGGTGGAGCACCACGTCGAGACCCAGACCATGGACCGCTACTGCCTCTTCGTCTGCGTCCCGCAGGGGGACGAGCCGCCCCATCGCGTGCGGGCGGAGATCAGCTTCACCTGGGACTCGGTGCTCACCGCCCAGTCGGTTTACGGCGGCAACTGCAGCCTGTACCACGCCGAGGAAGACGACTGCACCCACAAGGAGATCCAGCCGGACGTGTTCGTGGAGCTGGAGATCCGCTACGTGTTCGACGTTCCCTCGGCGGAACAGGTGCCGCAGCTGGCCAACACCATCAAACAGATCCTGTTCGAGCAGATCGATCACGACAACATCCCGGAGGTCAAGTTCGTCATCTCCGTCTTGCCGGACGGCCGCGTGGCGGTCCACGAGGCGTACGCCGTCTACGTGTGGGAGGTGGACTGCAACAACGAACCCGATGTGGACGACATGTTCGCCGAGGTCCACCGCATCATGACGGCGCTGATCCGCTCCGGATACTTCCCCAAGTCGGGGGAGATGCTCCTCTGAACCGACCGGGCACCCGGTGCGGAGGAACAAGCCCTTGCGGGGACGAATCCGCTATTGACAGCCAGCGGCCGGCCGGGAGGCATGGCAGCCATGGATCACATGGCCGAGCACGAGTGGACACGGGCGCTGCCGCCCGCGCACCCGCCCGCGCAGCCCATGGACCTGACGCCGCAAGAACGGCAGGTCCTGGAGGTTGTGTTCACCGCCCTGCAAGAGCGAGGCTACGATCCCGCCCGCCAGCTGGCCCACTTCCTCGTCACCGGGGAGCCGGCCTACATCACCGCCCACAGGGGCGCGCGCACGCAAGCCCAGCGCCTCGATCGCGTGCGGCTGGTCGAGGCGTTGGTGCGCGCGTACCTGGAACCGCAGTTCCGCCCATCGTCCAGTGGCAACGATTCCCCGCATGAGGGCGGCCGCGCCGGTTCAGGCTAGGCAGGCGAGGATCACGCACAATCCCGCCTGAAGGCGTGACAGCCTGCGTGATCCCGTCAGGGAAGGCGATGATACCGCCTTCCCTGTTTTTTGGGCCGGAATAGGCCTCCTGCGTGGAACCGCATACTAACACCGCCAATCCTCGCGTGCCCGCGGGCGGGAGCGGAAAGACCGGGAAGAACGGGAAACCAGAAGAGGTGACGCGATGAAGGCCACAGGCGTGGTTCGGCGCATCGATGACCTGGGACGCATCGTCATCCCCATCGATATCCGCAGGAGCATGAACATCCGGGATGGCGACCCGCTGGAGATCTTCGTCGACAAGGGCGGCGAGGTCATTCTCAAGAAGTATTCTGCCATCGCCGACCTGGAGGACATGGTCAGTGACATCGCCGAGTCCCTCGCCGAGGCCACCGGTCTCGTGGCCATGGTGACGGACCGCGACGTCGTGGTCACGGTCGCCGGCGCTCCGGCCCGCGAGTTCGTCGGCAAGCCGGTGGGATCGGTGGTCTATCAGGCCATGGATGAACGGCAGATCCTCCACTTCACGGGCGACCGCCATCGCCACCCGGGGCCGCTGGTCGGCGCCGACGAGGACAGCCCGTGCCCCTTTTTCAGCGAGGTCATCGCGCCCATCGTGGTAGGGGGGGACCCCGCGGGCACGGTGATCGTCGCCTCCCGCCAGGAAGGTCGCGACACCGGACTCCTGGAATACAAGCTGGCCGAGATCGCCGCCGGGTTCATCGCGCGCCATCTGGAAGAGTGACGGCAGCGCTCGCCCCCAGACGCCATCCCTGACCCCGCTGTGCCCGTACCCGTGCGCGGCGGCGCCGCCTTCGGCGGTACGCGTTTCCGTTCACCCTGCCCGTCCCGCCGCCCGTGGGCGGCGGGCGATTCTGTCTGGACGCAACAGGAATGAAATGGTAGATTATGGATGTCCGGACGGCGCGCCGGGCCCGGCTCGGCGACGGGCCGGGCCCGGGATGGGGCCTGCTTCTCCCGGGATGGAGCGGACCGCCTGGGGGCGAGAACCTTGGGACGACGAAAGGCCCGGCGGGGCCATGCGGTCGCCGTTCTGCGCGGCCTCGCGTTCCTGGTGGCCGGCGTGGTGGCCTGTGCACCGGCGGCC
>QGUQ01000542.1 GCA_003242195.1 Bacillota bacterium
CAGCATGAACCGACCTCCACTCCTTGCCGGGAATGGATCTCGGTTCGATGAGGTGGGTCACCTGTGATCGAAGTCAAGCCCCTTGTTCGGTCCTGGTCAGGCAGCCTCCGTCGTTAGTCGGCCAGTCTCTTCAGTGACGCACCACAGTTGTTGCAGCAGGGCGTCCCAATCTGAGGCGGTGTCCAACCACCTTACTAATTGGCGGCGCTTCTGCTCAATGAGCGATGGCTTGGCGGCTCGGTACGGCTCCCCTGTGAGGAGCATCCGCCACGCCACGACGAGGAGCTTTCGTGCCAGGGCCACCACGGCTTTGTGGTGCCCGATCTGGCGTCGCTTGCGGTGATAGAACAGCCCTAGCGGACCCATGTCGTGCCGCGCAACACTATGGGCAGCCTCGACAGCAACCGTACGGAGTAGTTTGCTCCCGTTACGGCTGATCCGACCATGGCGTTCCTGTTCGCCGGATTGGTGGATAGAGGCATCCAGGCCGGCATAGCGCGTGACCTGCTTGGCCGTCCGAAAGCGCGTAGGATCGCCGATGTACGCCCACAGCGTGGCCGACGTGACGAGACCCACCCCGGTAATCGACAGCAATAGCTGGACACCCGGCTCGTCCACCACGTGCCGGGCAATCTCCGCTTCGATCGCCTGGATCTCTGCGTCAACGCTCGTTAGCTGTCGAAGGCTACTGAGCAGGATGATACGATCGACTTCTGGCAGCTGTTGGACTGCTTCCCGCTCTAACCACCGGCGGGGGTTGACGTTACGCGGCACATGCAGGCAGTGCCGTCGCAAGACAGCCTTGGCTTGTGCCAAGTATCGCCGCCGGTTCCGGACCAACCGATCACGATATTGCAGCAACCTCCGTACACCACGGACCGCCTGCGGCGGCACCCAGACTGTGGGGAGCATCCCAAGGGCCAGCATCTTCGCCAGGCGCTCAGCATCCACACGGTCCGTATGTCGGCCCGAACCAAGGCGCTTGAGCTCTAAAGGATTGGCCAGCAGGACCTTGCCCACGTGGGGCGAAAGCATGTCGTGCGCTTCGAAGGCGTTTCCGGTGACCTCAAGGGCGACCCAACACTCCGCATCCAGTTGCCGAATGAAGGTCGCCCACCCGTCGTCCGTATTCGGGAACCGGAAATGCCTTCCTTTTTGCTCCTCGACCAGCCACTCGCAGCCGTGCACATATCGCTTGTGGAGATCGAGCCCAAAGTATCGCGGCATAGTAAGCCCCCCTTCTTCACGACACGATTAGAGCGCAGGAGCAGACCGCAGGTGCACTCACCTGTCCGGGCTACCGGTTTCAACTCGGTCCCATGTAGGCGATTCGCAGGAGGGGGCCGACCAGACATTTTTGCGAGCTCGAGGCCCACGACCCACCGCGGCCGCCCTCCTACCTGCGCCCCGCGAACTTGCCGCCTACCTCTGCTACCGAGGCAAATTCGCAGGCGGCAATGTGCTTCCTCGTGCCCTCATGGGGGCTTGTACTTCGATCATGCCGACATTTTTCAACCGCCCAAGATGGGTCAAAATTCAACCGGCCTTGACAGGGCAAAGGGTTAGCGGCGCGTGCGGAGGGTAGATTGCAGCAACGAAGGCCTGTTGGCGGAGCCAAACCCTGTGCGAAGGGCAAGGACTGGGGGAGAGCGTCATGAAGTGGCTGTTGGTTCTGCTTG
>QGUQ01000127.1 GCA_003242195.1 Bacillota bacterium
GCCCTGGCCCGCACGGTGCGGGTACCCGCGTGAGGAGGGAGCATGATGGGCCATCCGATGTCACCCCGGAGTGAAGGGCGGCTGCCTGCCGCCACAGACGAACCCGGTTCGCCCGTGCCCGCCCTGCGGGGGCGGGACTTCCTGACGCTGGGCGAATTCACACCCGAAGAACTGGCTGCCCTGCTGGACCTGGCCCTGGCCATGAAACGGGACTGGCAGGCCGGGCGCGGCGGGCAGCCCCTCTATGGAAAGACGCTCGCCCTGATCTTCGAGAAACCGTCGACGCGGACCCGCGTTTCCTTCGAGGTGGGCATGCAGCAGCTGGGCGGGCGCGTCCTCACCCTGACGACCCGGGACATGCAGCTCAGCCGGGGCGAGACCATCGCCGACACGGCCCGGGTCCTCTCCCGCTACGTCGACGGCATCATGATCCGCGCCTATTCCCACGCCACCGTGGAGGAACTGGCCGACGCGGCCGACGTGCCCGTGATCAACGGCCTGACCGACCTCTATCATCCCTGTCAGGTGATGGCGGACCTGCTGACCATCCGGGAGCACAAGGGTGGTCTGGCGGGGGTGACCGTCGCCTACGTGGGCGACGGCAACAACGTGGCCCACAGCTGGCTTCTGGGGGCGGCCCAGTTCGGCCTCCGGCTGCGGGTCGCCTGCCCGGAGGGCTATGAGCCCCTCCCCGAGGTCGTGGCCCGGGCGCAGACCATCGCCCGGCAGACGGGGGCCGAGATCACCGTGCTCCGCGACCCGGTGGAGGCCGTCGCCGGGGCGGACGTGATCTACACCGACGTGTGGACCAGCATGGGGCAGGAGGAGGAGGCCGACCAGCGCCGGCAGGTCTTCGCCCCGTACCAGGTCAACGCCCGCCTCGCCGCCCATGCCGCCGACGACTACATCTTCATGCACTGCCTGCCGGCCCACCGCGGCGAGGAAGTGACGGCCGACGTCATCGACGGCCCCCACTCCGTCGTGTTCGACCAGGCGGAGAACCGCCTGCACGCCCAGAAGGCGATCCTGGCGGCGCTCCTCGGCTGAGGGCGGCCGGGTCCTGCCCGCCGTGGTCGCGGGTCACGGCGGGCAAGGTCGTCACGGAAGCCGGGGCGGCGCCAGGGAAGCAAGGGCAGTCCTCAAGCGGAAAGCCACCGAGGGAGGGTACTACGCCGATGGCGGAAAAGATCGTTCTGGCGTACTCGGGGGGACTCGACACCTCCGTCGCCATTCCCTGGCTGAAGGAGAATTACGGCTACGACGTGATCGCCCTCTCCGCCGACGTGGGCGAGGGCAAGGATCTGGAGTTCATCCGGAAGAAGGCGCTGCTGGCCGGAGCCGTGGAGGCGGTGGTGGTGGACGCCCGGGAGCGGTTCGCCCGCGAGTTCGTCCTCCCCGCCCTCCAGGCCAATGCCCTCTATGAGGGCCGCTACCCGCTGTCGGCGGCCCTGTCGCGGCCGCTGATCGCCCAGTTGCTGGTGGAGACCGCCCGCCAGTACGGTGCGACTGCCGTCGCCCACGGCTGCACCGGCAAGGGCAACGACCAGGTGCGCTTCGACGTCTCGGTGGCCGCCCTGGCGCCCGACTTGAAGGTCGTGGCGCCGGTGCGGGAATGGGCCTGGTCGCGGGAGGAGGAGATCGCCTACGCCCGCCAGCACGGCATCCCCGTTCCCGTCACGGAGGAGAACCCCTTCTCCATCGACGCCAACCTGTGGGGTCGCAGTTGCGAGGCCGGCGTGCTGGAGGACCCGTGGGCGGAACCGCCCGAGGAGGCCTACGCCATGACCGTGTCGCCCGAGCGCGCCCCTGCCGAGCCCGAGTACGTGACCATCGGCTTCGAGGCGGGCGTGCCGGTGACGCTGAACGGGGAGCCCCTCGGGCTGGTGGAGCTCATCGAGCGGTTGAACGAGATCGCCGGCCGTCACGGCGTGGGCCGCATCGACATGATCGAGGACCGGCTGGTGGGCATCAAGTCGCGGGAGGTGTACGAGGCGCCCGCCGCCGTGGTGCTGATCGAGGCCCACCGGGCGCTGGAGGCCCTGTGCCTGCCGCGGGAGGTGTTGCACTTCAAGCCGGTGGTGGAGCAGCAGGTGGCCCAGGTGATCTACAACGGCCTCTGGTTCTCGCCCCTCAAGCAGGCGCTGGACGCCTTCATCCGGGAAACCCAGCGGGGGGTGACGGGGGAGGTGCGGGTCAAGCTCTACCGCGGCACGGCGACGGTGGTGGGGCGGCGCTCGCCCTACTCCCTGTACAGCCACGAACTGGCCACCTACTCCCCCGGCGACCGGTTCGATCACAAGGCGGCCGTCGGCTTCATCCACCTGTGGGGCCTGCCGACGCGGGTCCACGCGGCGGTGCACGCCGGTGGCGAGGCCGTGGCGGGGGCGGTGGCGGCCGGGCGGCTGCAGGAGGCTCCGTGAGGTGTGGACGGGCAGCGTCGCCTACATTTGCATCGCTCCGGCCGCGGCCTCGCCGGTGACCACCGTGGATCAGGTGCGGGCGGTGCCCGGCCGGGGGCTGGAGGGGGACCGGTACTTCCACGGTACCGGCACCTTCTGGCGTCCCCTGCCTGATTACGAGCTCACCTTGATCGAGATGGAGGTCCTGGAAGCCCTGGAGCGGGAGGAAGGGATCCGCCTGCACCCGGCCGCTGCCCGGCGGAACATCGTGACCCGGGGCGTCCCCTTGGGTCATCTGGCAGGCAGGCGGTTCCGGATCGGACCCGTCCTGGTGGAGGGCATCCGGCCCTGCGAGCCCTGCGGGCACCTGGAGCGGCTGACGCGGCCGGGCGTGCGCCAGGCCCTGGTCCATCGGGGCGGGCTGCGGGCCCGCATCCTGACGGAGGGGATCATCCGCGTGGGGGATGCGGTGGTGCCGGAGGAGGCCGGGGAGACCACGAACGAATCGCAGCTTGCCAACGAGGGACGGACGCCATGACACGGTCATCGCACACTGGAGGAACCCGGGCCCGGGAGGACCGGCCCGGGGAGGAGAAGCCCAACCCCAAGCCCTGGGGCGGCCGGTTTACGGCCGCCACGGACCGGGCGGTGGAGGCCTTCACGGCCTCCATCGACGTGGACGCGCGGTTGCTGGACGTGGACATCCGCGCCAGCCAGGCCCATGCCCGCATGCTGGGCGCCCGGGGGATCCTGAGCCGGGAGGAGGCGGAGACGCTCATCGCCGGCCTGGACGAGGTCCGGCGCCGTCTGCAGACCGGCGAGTTCCGCCTGGATCCGGCCCTGGAGGACGTGCACATGAACGTGGAGCACCTGCTGGCCCGGGTGGTGGGCCCGGTGGCGGGCAAGCTGCACACCGGGCGCAGCCGCAACGACCAGGTGGCCACCGACATGCACCTGTACATGAAGGAGGCCATCGACCGCCTGATCGCCGCCGTCCGCGACCTGCAGCGGGCGCTGCTGGAGAAGGCGGAGGCCCACCTGGACGTGATCATGCCCGGTTACACCCACCTGCAGCGGGCCCAGCCGGTGCTCTTCGCCCACCACCTGCTGGCCTACTTCTGGATGCTGGAGCGGGACGCCGGCCGGCTGGCCGACGCCCGCAAGCGGACGGACTGGTGCCCCCTGGGCGCGGCCGCCCTGGCGGGGACGGGCTTCCCCCTGGATCGTGAGATGGTGGCCCGGGAGCTGGGGTTTTCCCGGGTCTACCCCAACAGCATGGACGCCGTCAGCGACCGCGACTACCTGCTGGAGTTCCTGGCGGCGGGCTCCATCCTGGCCATGCACCTGTCGCGGCTTTGTGAGGAACTGGTGCTGTGGTCGTCGGAGGAATTCGGCTTCATCGAGCTGGACGACGCCTACTGCACCGGCTCCAGCATCATGCCCCAGAAGAAGAATCCCGACGTGGCGGAACTGGTCCGGGCCAAGACGGGACGGGTATACGGCGCCCTCTTCGGGCTGCTCACGGTCCTCAAGGGTTTGCCCCTGACCTACAACCGGGACCTGCAGGAAGACAAGCACGGCGTCTTCGACGCCCTGGACACGCTGGAGGCGGCGCTCCCCCTGTGTGCCGGCATGATCCGGACGATGCGGGTGCGGGCCGACCGCATGGTGGCCGCCCTGGAGAACGACTTCTCCGCCGCCACCGACCTGGCCGACTACCTGGTGGAGCGGGGGGTGCCCTTCCGGGAGGCCCACCGCATCGTGGGCGAGCTGGTGCTGGATTGCATCCGGCAGGGGCGGCGCCTTCGGGACCTGACGGTGGAGGAACTGCGCGCCCGCTCGGACCGGTTCGGTCCCGACGCCCTGCAACGCCTGTCGCCGCAGGCGGTGGTGGCCGCCCGCAAGCTGTACGGGGGCACCGCCCGCGAGGCGGTGGAGAGGCAGTTGCAGGAGGCCCGGGCGGCCCTGGGGGAGCCGGCGCCCCCGGAGCCCCCGCCGCCCCCGGCCGGGCGGTGAGGCGCCGGCCTGTCCCGCCGGTCACCCCCAAAGGCCCCGGCCTGCCGACTTCCCTCGAAGACCCCGGTCCATGTTTCACCCGTAACCCACTGGTGCCCGGTCGCGCCGCCCCATTGGGGGGCCGCGGCCGGGCACCAGTGGCTTACCCGGGCTGCGGCGGGCCGGCGGCGCCACCTGGCCGGCGGCGCCGCCTGTTGACGCCGGCGCCGGCCTCGGATATATTTGGATGCGTTTTCCGCCCGGTCCCCGTGACCCGCGGGATTCGGTTCGGCATGAGACGCTGGAATGCTCCTACGGCCTACTTGATCTACTGCTTCGGTACCGCCCTGCTCTTCGCCACCGGTTTCACCGTGGCCGGCCTCTACCGCATCGAGTGGGCGGGCCTCGGTGCCCTGGAGCTGGCCCTGGTCGGGACCGTCCTGGAGGCCACCGTGACCTTCTGCGAGGTACCCACGGGGGTCCTGGCGGATCTTTACGGCCGTCGTGCCTCGGTCATCGCGGGCCTGTTCCTCATCGGCACCGGCCTTATCGTGGAGGGGTCGCTACCTACCCTGGCGGCGATCCTGGCAGGCCAGGTGCTGTGGGGCCTCGGCTACACGCTGACCAGCGGCGCCGATGCCGCGTGGATTGCCGACGAGGTGGGTGAGGACGCGGCCCGCACTTTGTACGTCCGCGGCGCCCAGGCGGCCCAGGCCGGCACCCTGCTGGGGATCGGAGCGAGCGTGCTCCTGGGCGGCGTGCGCCTGGACGTGCCCCTGCGGGTGGCGGGCGTGGCCTTCTGGGTGCTGGCGGGCTTCCTCGCGCTGGTGATGCCCGAAACCGGTTACCGGCCGGCGCGCCCCGCCGGCGAATCCTGGTGGCGGGGCGTGACCGGCACGTTCCGGGACGGGTGGGGCGTCGTGCGGTCCCGGCCGGGATTGGCGATGGTCCTGGTCATCGCGATCTTCTACGGCCTGGCCGCCGAGGGCTTCGACCGCCTCTGGCAGCTTCACCTGCTCACCCGGTTCCAGCTCAACCGGGAGGCGGGTCTGGATCCCGTGTACGTCTTTGGCGCCCTCAGTGCCGGCGCCATGCTCCTCAGCATCGGGGCCGCGGAGCTGGTGCGCCGGCGGGCCCGCTGGGCCGACCCGGCGGTGACGGGGCGGCTGCTGCTGTTCATCTCCGCCCTGTTGATCCCCAGCGTGGCGGGTTTCGGGCTGGCGGGCTCCCTGGCCGCCGCCGTGAGTTTCTACTGGATGACCTCGCTGCTGCGCGAAACCTACGACCCCGTGCACACGGCCTGGGTCAACGAGCAGATCGAGCCCAACACGCGGGCCACGGTCCTCTCCATGGTTGAGCAGTTCCACTCCCTGGGCGAGATCATCGGCGGGCCGATGCTGGGCTCGGTGGCGGTGGCGATGACGGTGGAGGCGGGGCTCGGGGGGCGGCCCCGCCCCCCGCCGGCCCGGGTGGGGCTCTTCCCCCTGCTGGGCCTGGGGCGGCACCCGGGCCACCGCCCCGGGGGGGG
>QGUQ01000543.1 GCA_003242195.1 Bacillota bacterium
GCGGCCGCTCGACCCAGCGGCGGGACACGGAGACTGTGCTCTGGTCGGGCGCCAGGGTGCCCCGGTCGTGCCGCCGGGTCTCCGACTCGCTGACCTCCACCACGGTGGTGGTGCCAAAGGATTCGGAGAAGTATTTTGCGTCCTGCACGGAGATGCCGCCGTAGACAACAAAGTTTCGGATCGTGCCCAGCATCTGCATCCGGAAGTACTTGCCTACCTTCTCGAAATCCGCCAGCGACTGAGTGCCGAGCACGGCCGCAAAGTTGTAGCCTCGCGCCTGCTCAAGGAAGGCGGCGAACTCTTCGTTCACATAGGACGCAAACTCGTCCATGTAGAGCACGTGCAAGGGTGTCTTGCGCTTGCCCGATTGGAATTCCGGCCCCTTGCGGCGCTGGACGGCATACGAGAGGTGGAGGCTCACGAGGGTACCGAGCAGCCGCGAGAGCAGCGGAGCCTCACCGCGGCTCGTGTTGACCAGAAGGACGCTGGCCTGCTCCAGATGCCGGTCGAGGTCCACCACACGGCGCCGGCCGTCGGGGACGAACAGGCGCAGGAAACCTTCATGGCTAAAGAGCTGCTCGACGTAGAGCCGGAGGCCCAGGGAGTGGGTACGGAACGCCTCCCGCGTCGCAGGTGAGATGTAGTCGTTCACAAACCACGCCAGCAGCCGGCCCACGGGCTCGTTGGCCAGGGCGCCGGCCAGGTGCAGCCGCGGCCGCAGGGACGTGCGCTGGCTGCGGTTCGCCACTTCGTCGGGGCTCGGCAAGACCAGGTCGGCCCCAATGGCAGATGCGAGCTCTTTGATGAGGTACTCCAGGTACTGCTCGTCGTTCAGGGCCTTCGCCACGGTCAGGTACGAAGGGTTGCCGAACTCCTCCTTGTTCGGGTGCAGGACCTCAAGGTACTTGACGAGCTTGATGACGTTGCCGAACACGGTGCGGGCCATCTGCCGGAAGTATTCCTCGCCGCTCTCCTGCGTCGCTTCCAGGGCGGCGGCGTTGACCGCCGCCACGACGTCCACGGGCCCCGCGAGCGGGTTGATCGCATCGGAGTCGGGATCCGTCGGGTCGAGCAGGTAGACCTCCCGCCCGTGGTAGCGGGCGATTTCGAGGGCGCCGGGCACCCCGCCAAAAGCGTGGATCCAGTCGCCCTTCGGCTCGATGATGGTAACCCCGATCTCGAGACTGGCCAGATCCTGCGCGGCCATGGGCGCCATGGTCCCCGCGGTCTTACCGGTACCGGGCGGGCCCAGCACCAGCATATGCATGGTCCGGTCCCGCTCGCGCAGGATGATCTCATCACCGGTTGCCTCGTCGAGCCCGATGACCACGTCGCCCGGGGCGAGCCGGCCCGTCTCGGCCATGAGGTGGCGGAGGTCGGCGTTTGCCATCTGCCGGCGCAGCCAGAGCACCCGGCCGCCCCACACGGTGAGTACCGCCCCGATCCGGGCCGGCCAGAGGAACCAGTCCGCCAAAAGCCCGCGGGCGTACTCGTCCATGGGCCAGTTGGGGTGGGAAAAAACTTCGAGCGGCTGCTCAAGCACCCACCGTGCCAGAAGACCAGCCATGGTCCACTCCACCCATGCCCACACCCAGAGGGGTGCACCGAGCAGCACGAAAGCGGCAGTCACCCGCCCCCGGCGGACGTTGGCGGGCCTTGGGAACATAGAATTTCC
>QGUQ01000544.1 GCA_003242195.1 Bacillota bacterium
GACGTAGGACAGTGGCTCACAAAGGCCGATGCGACGGCCGTCCTTTACATTACAGCACACCATGCCATGCCAGTAGAGGACATCCCGGGAAGTGCTGCAGACGTGTACTGGCTCAGCTGGCGAGCCCTTGCCGAAGTGCTGGAGCAGCACGGCAAAGGGCGATACGTGGGCTATTCGCCAGGAGAACGTAACCTGTTGAACGACGTATATGCAATTCTCCGTCGACGGAAGCTCCTCTCGTTCGTCAACTATCTTGAGGAACTCGAGCCGGTCGAGTCTTATACAAGGCGACTGTTCGTACGATCGGCTTTGGCACCCGTGAAGCCGTATCACAGGTTGTTGGCAGGATAGCCGTGGCCAAGAGCCGCCGCGGCGATGGCGACGATTGCCATGGGCAGCGGCCACGGTACCACTGGGGGGAGGACGTACCTCTGCCCGCTACGGTACGGTCAGGCCGCCGGGCAAATTCAGGTCTTCCCCTAACGTGAGGTCGTATCGCTGCTCGGCGACCTTCCGCCCCCACAGGACCTCCGGGGGCTTCTCCTCCGTCTTCCGAGCCAACGAGCCGCCCCTGCCGCTCCGCCAGCCACAGCCGGTCCCGCCCCGGCCGCAGCCCTAGCCCGAACTCAGCCAGCGTGGAGGCAACGTAGGTCTCGAAGGTGTGGTCGAACCCGTACTCGCGGGCGTAGACCTCTCCATGGAGTTCCGTGACGCGCCCCAGGTCGCCCGGGAGCAGGTCGTGGCGGATCACGATACCCGCTGGGTCCGTCATCTCCAGCAACTCCGTCCTCTTCCCACCGATCTCCCGTCCCGTTCTGCCTTCCCGTTGCCCGCCCCCTGCCCGCCCCGTTCCCGTGCCCTACCCGGCTTCGTCTGGAAGCGCAGCGTTCGTAGAAGGTTCGTCTGGGAGTTCCCCGCTCGCAGGACGTTCGTCTGAGAGGTCAGCGCTCGTAGAAGGCCGGCGGCTCGATCCCCAGCATGCGCAGGTAGACGTAGGCCTGGCCCCGGTGATGGATCTCGTTCTCCAGCGTGTAGAGCAGGCGCTCGAAGTGGCTCTGGGGCGGCCCGTCCCAGAAGGGGTCCCGCTCCACCTGGAGCAAGCGCTCCACGGTCACGCGGGGCCACAGCTCCCGGGTCCGCTCCCGCACTCGGTGGCAAGCGGCCAGGAGGTCCGCCTTGGTCCGCACGCCGGCGCAGCTATCCTCCAGGCGCCACTCGCCGGTGGCGATGCCCCGGACGTAATCGGCCTCCATGTTGAGGATCTCCCGCACCATCTCGGCAAAGGGACGCATCGCCTCCGCCGGGCGGAAGTTGAAGAGCGCGTCCTCCGGGAAGGCCTCGATGGTGCGCAGGGTGAGCCGGCGGTTGCCCTCCATGACTTCCAGCAGCGCCTGCGGGTCAAGCAGTGAGGCCATGGCATTCCCCCTCTCCCTTGCGTTCGTTCCCGGTCGAACCGGAAATATATGCCACATACCATTCTCTGCGTACCCCTACCGGGCCTGCCGCCTCGACCCGGGCAAGGGAGGGGGTGTCCGCGCGGAGGAACGGCGGCGACGGCCTCACGCCCCGGATTTCCGCTGCCGCCACAGGGCCTCCAGGATCAGGCCGGCCCCGACCCCGATGATCGCACCCGCCGCCGTGTGGTCGAACAGCATGCCCAACCCGATGCCGATC
>QGUQ01000128.1 GCA_003242195.1 Bacillota bacterium
CCGTGGCCCGCCCCACGCCCGTGTCGTGGCCCCCTCGTTCCCCGAAGCAGGCCCCCGCGCGGGCCCGGGTTTAGGGGGGAAAGGGGAGACAGGACCTCGCCGCGGTCAGTAAAGGCGGCGGGGCGCGGCCGGCCGCCGCCGCCCCCCCCCCCCCGCCGCTCCGCCTGCTGCAAGCTGATCAGGTCCCGGACCGCCTGCGAGCGCTCCAGGAGCGCCGCATCCAGGATGGCGATGACCTCCCGCAGCGGAACCACGACGTCGGAACCGATGTGCAGGAACACGCTCCCACCCTCCCCGCGTCCCACCGCTTGCCGCGGCCCCGCCCACGACCCGCTAGGCGTCCCGGCGCGGCTGGCCGAAGAAGTGATCGTACAGGATCTGCAAGCCGGGACCGAGGGTTTCCCGGACGGTACCCGGCTCAAGCCGGTCGGGGGGCAACCCGGCCCGCAGCATGACGTAGGCCAGCAACTGCTGTCGTGCTCCCGGCGGAGGACTCTCGCCGGCCCGGAGGCGGAGGGCGCAGGCACGAAGCTGGGAGCGCCACTCCGCCAGCAACGCCGCCCGTTCTTCCCGGTACAGGCGCGCCAAGGCGCCAGCCGGGGCGGTCCCCACCAGAGCCCTCTCCACTTCGGGATAGGCCAGCCATGGCTCCCGCCGGAGCAGGGCTCGTACTCGACGCCGCAGGCGCTCTTCCTCCGCGGCGCGGCACGCGGGACACACCCGCTCCTCGGGGGCGGCATGCTGGGCGGCCGGACGAAAGGGGCACCCACATCGGGTGCAGACGGGCCATCCCTGCAAGCGCGCCCGCTGCCGCCGCTGCCAGGCGGCCACCAGCCAGCGCCTGGCCGCTCTCCGTACCTCGGCGTCCCTCAGCTTGCCAAGGGAGGCCACCACCTGAGCGGGTGCCTCCCCGGCAGGCGCCCCGCCCCCGCCAGAAACCGGCCCGGCACGATCCGGCCCCGGCCCGGCCGCGCCGGCCGGCTCCGGCCGATTCCCCGCCGCCCGCCCCGGCGAGCGGCCGTGGACGAAGCGGATGTCCCTCACCAGCTCGCTGCCGACGGCCCTGTTCAAGTCCTTGATGATGCCTGCCTTGAAGAAGGCCAGCTGCTGCGCCCAGCCGGCGTGCTCGACGGCTACCACCAGCTCGCTGCCGGACAGGCGAACGGGGCGTGCCCGCGCCGCGATTTCGGGACCGACCACCCGGTCCCATTCCGACAGGACGCGCTGCCGCGCCAGGCGGGCTTCGAGACCCATCCGGCGGATCAGCGCCTCCAGGGCCCGATCCAGTCGCTCGGTGTGGGCGGCGCGCGTATCGTTCACGCCGTTCCCTCCCTGCCGCCGGTGCCGTCCCCCGCAACGGTGGCAGCGCTTCTGGCCGCGTCAAGGGGCAGGCGGATGACGCGGGCTGCCGCGTCCGGGGGCTCGGTGGCGGTCAGCAGAACCTGGTCGCAAGCCGTCACCGATGCCAGCAATCGTTCCCGCCGCTGGTGGTCGAGCTCCGACAAGACGTCGTCCAGGAGGAGCACGGGCGTGCGACCGGTCAGCTCCCGGAGGAGGGTCACCTCGGCCAGCTTCAGGGCCAGCACCAGCGAGCGCTGCTGGCCCTGGGAAGCGTAGGCCCGCGCGTCCCGACCTCCGATGAGGATCTGGAAGTCGTCCCGCTGGGGGCCCCAGAGGGTGACGCCCCGGGCGATCTCCTGAGGCCGCAAGCGCTCTAGTGCGGGCGGTGAGCCTTCCGTCGCCACGCCGGTCTCCTCCGTACCCTCCCCGCCTTCGTCCCCGAGCCGGTACATGAGAGCCACCGGGTCGCCCCCACCCCCCAGGTCCCGCGCCGCCGCATCCACCAGGGGGGCCAGGCGCTGGAGGATCTTCCTGCGCCACCGGCGGATCTCAAGGCCGCGGGTCACGAGGGGTTCGTCCCACGCCTCCAGCAACGACGCGGCCGCGCGGCCGGCGCGGACCTCGCGGAGCAACTCGTTTCGTTGCAACAGCACCCGGTGGTATTCCTGAAGCTGCGCGGCGTACCGCGGGGACAACTGGACCAGCAACCGGTCGAGAAAAGCGCGACGCAACGCAGGGCCGTGCTTGATCAGAGCCAACGCGTCGGGGGCGAAGTAGACCAACGGCAGGACACCGTGCAGATCGGCCAGCCGCTGGCGCTTGCGGCCGTCGATGCGCAGCGCCTTACCGTGGCGCCGGTGACATGCCATCTCGATGACCCGCTTGCCGAGGGCGGGGTCCTCCCACTCGAGCCGCACGTAACAGGCCTCGGCGCCGAAACGGATCAAGTCCGTGTCCCGAGCGGTCCGCGGCGACCCGCCGGTACCGGCGAAGTAGATCGCTTCCAGCAGGTTGGTCTTTCCTACCGCATTGGGCCCCACCAGGGCGATCAGGCCGGGATCGAGGTCGAGCTCGGCGCGATGATAGCTGCGAAAGTCCCGCAGCACGACTCGCCGGATGAACACACCACGACCCCCTAGCCTGCCACCCGGGCCCGCCGGTTCAGGAGAGCTTGACCGGGAGAACGATGTAGAAGAAGCCGTCATCGCCGACGCCGCGGAGGCGGCTGGCCTTGAGCGGCTCCGTCAACTCAAAGTATACCTCGTCCGTGTCGATGACCTTGAGACCATCGATGAGATAACGGGCATTGAAGCCGATGACCATGCCCTCACCCTCGACCTCGGCCGGAACCTCTTCCCGCGCCTCGCCGATCTCGGGGTCGCTGGCGGTGATGACCACGTGCCCCGGTTCGACGGTCAGGCGAATGAGCCATCGCGCCCCCTGACGCGAATCGGAGAGCAAGGAGGCGCGCTCGCAGGCCTCCTGGAACGCCCGCGTCGCCATGCGCACCCGCGTGGGGTACTCGGAGGGCACCAGATCCAGTACGTTGGGATACTGCCCCTCGATGATGCGGGAGATGAGGCGCACCTCTCCCAGCTGGAAGCCCACCTGGTTGTTGTCGATGACCAGGCGACCGATCCCCTCCTCGGGTAGCAAGCGCGCCACCTCCGCCAGGCTGCGGCCGGGGATCACCAGCGATCCCGCCTCGCCCTCCACCGGGCGTTCCAGCTCCCCCTGGCACACGGCGATGCGGAAGCCATCGGTGGCGATGGCGCGCAGCCTGTTGCCGTTGAGCTCGAGGGATACGCCCGTCAGGATGGGCCGGGTCTCATCATGGGAGACGGCGAAGGTCGTACGGCGCAGGACCCCGCGCAGGAAGTCCGGGTCGAAGACCACCGTGCTCCCCGCCGCCAGGCGCGGCACGGCCGGGAACAGGCGAGGCGCCATACCGTGAATGGTGAAGCGCGAGCGCTGCCAGGAAAGGGAGGCGCGGTGGTTGTCGTCCACCTCGATGCGGACCTCGCCCTCGTCCAAGCGCCGGACGAGCTCGGCAAAGTGGCGCCCGGGCAGGACGACGGAGCCTTCTTCTTCCACCCGGGCGGGTGCCAGGACCTCGATGGCGATCTCCAGGTCGGTGGCGATCAAGCGAAGCTGTTCGGGCTCGGCGATCAAGAGGACGCCCGCCAGTGCGGGCAAGGTGGAACGGGTCGCCACCGCTCGCGTGGCCACCTGGAGGGCGGCCTGCAGGTCGTTCTGATCGATGGTCAGGCGCAACGTGACGGTTCCTCCCCCGTGGGACCCGGCCGCGGGTTGTGCACAAGCGGCCGGCGTGGAATCGGTCTACGAACTCCTTCATAAACATACCGTAGAAGCCGTATTAGGCGCTGTGGGTTCTGTGCATAAGCCCCGCCAGGCGGCTTGTCGCCTGGTGTCGGAAAAGGGGATAACCTGTCGATAACGGGGCTCCCCTTCTCCACACCTGCCCAGCCTTGGCCGTCGCCCGCGCGTTGTCCCCACGTCATGCACCGTGGCGTCCACGGCCTTGTCCACAAGGAGGACCGCCCTTGCCCTCGGCACGCGCGCCGGACCTTGGCGGGAAGGGCGGGACCGCCGCCCGGGGCAGGCCCCGTCCACAGGGCCTGGGTGGGGCGGTCCCGCCGTGGTCCGGTCGCGGGCGGTTCACGACTTGCGGACCAGTTCCATCAGCTCCCGCACCTGCCGGTTGAGGTGCGGGTCGTTGCGCATGTCCTGGCTGATCTTCTCGTAGGCGTGGAGGACGGTGGTGTGGTCGCGTCCGCCGAACTCCTCGCCGATCTTGGGCAGGGACGCGTCCGTCAGTTCGCGGCACAGGTACATGGCCACTTGCCTCGGGAAGGCGATGGCGCGGGTGCGCCGCCGCGCCTTCAGGTCCCGCACCTTGATGCCGTAATAGTTGGCCACCACCTCCTGGATGCGGGCGATGGTGACCTTCTGAGCCCGCGGGGGCGGCAGGATGTCCTTCAGCACCTCGGTGGCCAGGTCCAGGTCGATCTCGTGATTGGTCAGCGAGGCGAAGGCCACGAGCCGGATCAACGCCCCTTCCAGCTCGCGGATGTTGGTGTCGATGCGTTCGGCGATGAAGGCGATGACGTCGTCGGGCACGCGCAGCTTCTCCAGTTGCGCCTTCTTCCGCAGGATGGCGACCCGCGTCTCGAAGTCCGGGGGTTGGATGTCCGAGATGAGGCCCCACTCGAACCGCGAGCGCAGGCGCTCCTCGAGGGTGGGGATCTCCTTGGGCGGCCTGTCGCTGGAGATCACGATCTGCCGGTTGGCCTCGTGGAGCGCATTGAAGGTGTGGAAGAACTCCTCCTGGGTGCTCTCCTTGCCGGCGAGGAACTGGATGTCGTCGACGAGGAGCACGTCCACGTTGCGGTAGCGGTTTCGGAACTCCAGCGTCTTGCCGTCCCGGATGGCGTTGATCATCTCGTTGGTGAAGGTCTCGCAGGAGACGTAGGCGACGCGGCTGCCGTGCTTGCGCAGGACGTGGTGGGCGATCGCCTGCATGAGGTGGGTCTTCCCCAACCCCACCCCGCCGTAGATGAACAGCGGGTTGTACGTGCGGGCCGGCGCCTCGGCCACGGCCAGGGCGGCGGCGTGGGCCAGCCGGTTGCCGGATCCCGTCACGAAGGTCTCGAAGGTGTACTTGGGATTCAGAGGCTGGGACAGGGTCCGCCAGGAGGAGGCCGCCTCAGCGGGCACGAAGGTGTCGAGGGCCGCCGCGGCGTGATGGTTACCGCCCTGCGCCGGCGACGGGTCGACCACCACGTCGAGACGGATGTCCCGGCCCAGGACCATGCGCACGGCCTCGATGATGGCCCCGGCACAGCGCTCTAGCACCCAGTCCCTGGCGAACTGGTTGGGAACGGCGAGGACCAGGGTTTGGTCGTCAAGGGAAACGGGCCGCGTGTTACGCAGCCATGCCTCATAGGTTGGTCGCGTCAACTGCCGTTCGATGAGCTGCAAGGCCTCCGCCCATACTTCGGCCAGCTCGCCCTTCACCACGGCACGGTCCTCCTAACCAGTGTGCGGTTTGTGGATAACCTGTGGAAGCATGGGGGTACGTCAAACCGCGGTCTTTCAAGCCTTCCGGCGATCACGGTGCGGTCCTTCAGCGCATTGTCCACCGTTGATCCACAAGCTATCCACATGGCCCCTAACGCAAAAAGACCCTTCCACCGTCCCCGGCGGGGCGGTGGAAGGTCATTCAGCCTCCGTCCGCAGTAGGAGGGGGAAATTATATTCCCCTTCCGGCGTTGGATTTCCTGCCCGGCCCTGGGGTGGCGAGGGCCGGGATCACCCTGTCCAGCGAGCCTCGGGTTTCAAGAACACACGGGGTATCAACAGGCTATCCACAACATGTGAATAATAAGTAGCGGCAGGGACAGGAGCCTCCCGGTGACCGCTCCCGGGCCGCCGGCAGGGCCCGGTCGGCGTGTTGATGATAGCAAGGTTGCACCATCGTGGCAACGGACGAACGGGTGATCGCAGTCCCAGGGGCACGGAGG
>QGUQ01000545.1 GCA_003242195.1 Bacillota bacterium
GCGCCACCTCCTCCAGGACGGCGCCGTCGCCCACCGCCACTGTGAAGTCGACGAGCCCGGCCGCATCGGGCGGCGGGGGCGGCGCTCCCGGACCTGCCCAGATGTTGAGCCCCAGGTGGTGGTGATAGCCTCCGGCGGCCAGGAATAGGGCGCCCGGGTAGCGCCGGTTGGTGACCTCGAAGCCCAGCAGGCCACCGTAGAAGGCCTCGCTGCGGACCAGGTCCGCCACGTGCAGGTGGACGTGGCCGATCCGGGCCGCGGGATGCAGGAGGGGCTCGCCCGGCCCTTCCGGGGCGCGGGCCAGCTCCTCCAGCAGGCCCTCCAGGTCCAGCGGTCGCGTGAACATGATCACTTCCCCGTCCCGCCGCTGCCAGGCGGTGCGCGGCCGGTCGGCATAGAGCTCCAGGCCGTTGCCGTCCGGATCGGGCAGATAGACGGCCTCGCTGACCCCGTGGTCCGAGAACCCCTCGAAGGGCCAGCCGGCCGCGGCCAGCCGCCGTACCAGCCGGGCCAGCTCCCGTCGCCCCGGAAGCAGAATAGCCACATGGTAAAGGCCGGTCGTCCCCGGCGGCTTGCGCCGGGCGCCCGGCCGTTCCTCCAGCACGATCTGCGCCGGCATGCTGCCGGAGGCGGAGAGCGCCGCGGTCCCGGCCCCTGCAGGCAGCTGCCGGAAACCGAGGAGATCGCGGTAGAAACGCAGGGAACGCTCAAGATCGCCGACCCGCAGGCGAACCTGGCGAATGGCCGTCGACGCCGGCAAGACGCCCAACGTGTTCTGCCCCCCTCGACCCGCCGGCCCCTCCCGGCCCCCGACCGGGGCCGCGCCAAACCTTCCATCACAATGACCCTCTACGCCCACGGCCTGCCCCGGACGGTAGAAGGACTGGTTTGCCGTCTCGGACTTGGACCTGGCACCAAATCGGCACCCGTCGGCGACGTGAAGGTCGACGAAGACAAGGAATGACGCGGGTTTCTGCCCGCGCCAATCACGCGCCAATCAAATGTAGAACATGTAGCCCTCCCGCGCCTTGCGGTCGGCTTCACGGACCAGGTCGGCGAGGGTGGTGCCCTCCAGCACCTCCGTGATCGCTTTCCGGACCGCCTCCCACACGCCGTCGGCGACGGACGGCGTGCCGGTGGCCTCCCGGTCCGGCTCCGGGCCGATGGGTCCGTCCAGCAGGCGGACGATGTCGGCCACCGTCACCTGGGCCGGGTCGCGGGCCAGGACGTAGCCGCCCTGGGCCCCGCGCACGCTCTGCACGAGGCCACCCTTGCGCAGGGGGGCCATCAGTTGCTCCAGGTAGTTCTCCGGCAGGTTCTGGGCCTCGGCCACCTCCCGCAGCGGCACGGGTCCCTGGCCGTAGCGCCTGGCGAGCTCATAGAGGGCCCGCACGCCGTAACGGCCGCGCGTGGACAGGTGCATCGCTTCGACCTCGCCTCGACCGCCCCGATCCCGTTCGGGGCAAATTCCGAGTTGACTACTGAGGATTGCCGCTGCCATGCTAGCACGCCGGGGCGGCGCTGTCAAACACCCGGGCGCCGCAAGCGGAAGCCTTGCGGCAGCAGGTCCTCGATGGCGCGGGCGGGTCCCGCCCCCTCCACCAGCACTTCCGCGCCGGGCGCGTACTCGAACAGCAACTGCCGGCACGCACCGCAAGGG
>QGUQ01000546.1 GCA_003242195.1 Bacillota bacterium
ACGGCCTCAAGGTGGTCTTGACCCGGCCCTGCACGGCGGATGCCAAGGACGTCTCGTTGTCTAAGCGCGTGCAGGTCGCCAACGACGCAGGGGCCGCGGTCTTTGTCTCGATCCACTCCAACGCCCACGGCAACGGGCGCGAGTGGACCGGCGGGCGTGGCTACGAGACCTACGTCTACGCCTATGGCGGGCAGGCGGAGAAGCTGGCGCGGCGGCTGGTAGAGGAAGCGGAGCGGCGAATCAAGCCCTTCGGGGTTCCGCTGCGGACGCCCCCGATCAAGGCGGCGGCGTTCTATGTCCTTAAGCACACTAGGATGCCCGCCGTGCTCATAGAACATGCGTTCCACACCAACAAGGAAGAGTGTGCGTTGTTGAAGCGCGACGACTTCCGGCAGGCGTGCGCCGAGCACATCGCGAGGGCCGTCTGCGGGCACCTGGGCATCCCCTACGAGCAGTCGGCGGCCCTGAGGCCGGTTCTTCGCAGGGGCGATAAGGATCAGGCGGTGCGCGAACTCCAGGAGGCCCTGAAGAAGCTGGGCTACGATCCCGGCCCCATCGACGGCATCTTCGGCGAGCGCACGGAGCAGGCGGTGCGGGCGTTCCAGAAGGCCGCACGGATCGCTGTCGACGGGGTGGTTGGGCCGCAAACGTGGGGCGCCATCGAGGCGGCCCTGGCAGCCAAGCAGGAGGCGAAGCCGGCCCCCAAGCCGGCGGCCAAGTCAGGGCCGTTCAATGATGTCCCGGCGGATCATCGTTTCGCCGCCGCTATCGCGTGGGCCAAGGAGCAGGGCATCACCCAGGGATACGGTGACGGCACGTTCCGCCCTGACCAGCCTGTGACGCGGGCGGAAGTGGTCGCCATGCTCTACCGGGCGCTCCACCGGCAGGGGTGAGAGGATGGCGCAGAAGCCGCAGACCTTCCAGGAGGCCCTGGCCGCCGTCAACGAGGAATGCGACGCCATCATGGTCCGCAAGCAGCTCGACTACGGCCCGGACAACATCACGACCTGGGGGCTGCTCGGGATCGCCGTGCGCTCGACCGACAAAGTGATGCGGCTGAAGGAGCTCCTAACCAGCGGCAGGGAACCGCAGAATGAGTCGCTACGCGATACGCTGGTGGACCTGCGTAACTACGCCACCATCGGGCTCATGCTCATGGATGGTGTCTGGGGCCTCCCGCTAGAGCGGAAGTGACGGGGCGCGCCGCGATGGCGCGCCCCTTTTTGCTTTCCTAGCGCCGCTAGCCATGGTTGGTGGTGCTAGGCTTCTCCCACCACGGCGCCGCCTTGACCACAATCACCTTGTCCGTGAGCTCCCGCGCCCGGGCCACCCGCTCAGCGGCCGACTCTGGGTAGCTTGGGTCCGCAAGGACGAAGATTACGTCGCGCGCATTGTGTTGCCCGGGCAACCCCATATTGAGAATTTTCGCGCCGCCTGCGCAGCCCGAGTTGCCACTCCGTTGCCACTCCACCGCCGTGGCTCATTGTGACTGAACGTGGCTCACCGTGACTTGGCGCGCGCCCCGAAAACCCGCATGGATGCTGGCTTCGTTGGCGCGAACCCTTGCCACTCCGGGGGTTCTCGGATTTGCCGGGAAACCGCCCACAGCGGACTACGGATCAGCAGGTCGGGGGTTCAAATCCTCCACGGCGCAC
>QGUQ01000547.1 GCA_003242195.1 Bacillota bacterium
GCCCTGTTCCAGCCTCAGGCGGCCGCCCGCTTCGACCAGCAGGTGATAGTCCCCGGGCGCCACCAGGACCATACCGTCCCGCAGCACATCGCCGTCCTGGGCTTCGCGGACCACCAGGGCGCAGGACTGGTCTAGGTGCTGGGCCAGGGCGGCGGTAAAGCCGGCGGGCATGTGCTGGACCACCAGCAGGCCGGCCTGCAACCCCGCGGGCAGGGCGCCCAGAAGGCGGTAGAGGACACCGGGTCCCCCCGTCGAGGACGCGATCACCACCAGGTGGCTCAGCCTGCGAGGGGTAGGCGCCCGGGGGGATCCGGCCTCCGAGCTGCCCGACCTGCCCGTGGCGTCGGCCGGGGCGGCCTCGGGCCCGGTGGTGTGGTCGCCCAGGGGCGCACGGGCAACGCGGGCACCGGCAGCGGGTGCCGGGCCATCGGGACGAGCGCCCGCTACCCGGGTCAGCGTGCCGGCCCTCTCCCATGGCTGCAGGCGCTGACGGGGCACACCGGCCGCTACCTTGACCTTGCGTACCAGCTCCGCTCCCACCCGGTGCAGGTCGAGGGAGACGGGGCCGGAGGGCTTGGGAACGAAGTCTACCGCGCCCAGGGCCAGGGCACGCACGGTGGTGGCCGCCCCTTGCTGGGTCAGGCTGGACACCATGACCACCGGGCACGGGTACTCGGCCATGATCCGTCGCAGGGCGGAGAGCCCGTCCATGCGGGGCATCTCCACGTCCAGGGTCACCACGTCGGGGCGCAGGGCCCGGGTCTTCTCCACCGCCTCCAGGCCGTCCCGGGCCGTACCCACCACTTGCAGCTCCGGGTCGGCGGTCAGCAGGCGGGTGATCACGGAGCGCATGAAGGCGGAATCGTCGACCACCAGGACTCGGATCGGCGAGGCCAGTTCGACCACTCCCTCGCGTCGGGCTGTAGCCCCTGCTGTTGCCGCTCATGCTATAGCCGCTCAGGCGGTAGTCGCCCCGGCTGTCGCTCAGGCCGTAGCCGCCGTCTCCCGGGGCGGTGTAGGCTCCCCACCGGCCGGACCGGTCTCGGCGGGCGAGCCGCGATCCCGGGACGAACCGGGGCCGGGATCCCGGCTCGCATCGGACGGGTTCCGGGCGGCGTCGCGGGCGGCGTCGGCGGCAAGGCAGGCGATGAGGGCCGGCACGTCCAGGATCAGGGCCAGGCTGCCGTCGCCCAGGATGGTGACGCCGCTGAGCCCCCGTACGCCGGCCAGCAGCCGGCCCAGGCCTTTGACGACCACCTCCTGCTCACCCAGCAGCCGGTCCACCACCAGGCCCACCCATCGCCCCTGGTGATGAACCAGCACGGCCAGCACCGGCCGCGCCGGTCGGCCCGGGCGGAAGCCCGGCTCGGCATACTGCCGGAGCCAGAACAGGGGCACGACGCGGCCGCGGACCGTGGTCGCCCAGCGTCCCTGCAGGGAGGTGACGCCGGCCGGTTCCACCTGGAGCACCTCCGCCACCGAGGCCAGGGGTATGGCGTAGACGTCCCGGTCGACGCGTACCAGGAGGGCGCGGAGGGTCGCCAGCGTCAGGGGGAGGACGAGGACGAAGGCGGTGCCGCGCCCCGGCGTGCTCTCGATCTCCACCCGGCCGCCGGCCCCTTCCACGTTCTTGCGTACGACGTCGAGGCCGACGC
>QGUQ01000548.1 GCA_003242195.1 Bacillota bacterium
TGGACTGCCGGGAGCTGCGCAGGCGAAGGATCACGCCCAATTCGCCGGACCGGCGGTGACGAACCCACTGACCGCGACGGAACACGGCATCGCCCCCTTCCCCAATGGGAGGTTTGCCCGTAAAGAGTTCGGGGCGGGGGCGGCGATTTCCTTTTCCTGGACATCGGCCGGGGCGGCGTCGTCAGTCCTCGAGCTTGACGCAGGCGATGTACGGCAGGTAGCGGAACTGCTCGGCGTAGTCGATGCCATAGCCCACGACGAACTCGTCGGGGATGGTGAAACCGACGTATTCCACCGGCACGTCGACCTGGCGCCGCTCGGGCTTGTCCAGGAGCACGCATGCCCGCAAGGAGGCCGGCGACTGCGCCAGCAGGTGTTCGCGCAGGTAACGCAGGGTCAGCCCCGTGTCCACGATATCCTCGATCAGCAACACGTGCTGGTCACGGATGGGCCGGTCCAGGTCCTTGAGGATGCGAATGATGCCCGACGTCTGGGTGGCGAAGCCATAACTGGAAACCGCCATGAAATCCACCCGCAGGGGCATGTCCAGCGCCCGCACCAGGTCGGCGGTAAAGACGAAGGCCCCCTTGAGGATGCCGACGACCGTCAAGGGCTTGCCCTCGTAGTCGGCGCGGATGCGGGCCGCCAGCTCGCGGACCTTGGCGGCGATCTCCTCCTCCGTGAAGAGCACGCGATCGATGCGCGCACGCCTACCGTCCAAGCTCAATGCTGCGTCCCTCCCCGCCCATTCTGGTCCATCGGTGGGAACGTGTCCAGCGGGCCAGTCCCTCCGTCAGCTGGGGGAGGACCGCCGCCGGGTCGGGCGCCCGGTGCACCCAGCGGTAGCGCCAACCGAAGGCCCGCGTCAGGCCGGCGACGATCTCCGCCCGCAGGCGCTCCACTTCCTCCCGGCCGGCGGGCCGTGCCGGCTCCGGCGGAACAGGGGCGGCGGTTCCGTAACGGGCCTGCTCGTACAGCTCCGCCAGGCGGAGCCAGGCCGGGCCCAGGTCCGGCAGCCGGCGCGCCAGCCAGTGGGCGTACTCCCGCGGGGTCATGTGGGTAGCCCGCGGGAACCCGAGGCGGGCCAGTTCCCGCTCCGTCCGGGCAAACAGGGCACGGGCGGCCAGCACCGGATCGGCCGGCAACCCGCCGCCAACCCCCCGGCGGCGGAAGGCGACCAGCCCTCCCACCAGGGCGAAGAGGATCGCCGCGACGGCGGCGGCCGGTGCCCCGGCCGGGCGTGTGGGTGCGGCGCTGCCGGAGGAACCCCTCTCCGGGGTCGCGGGCTGCGACGGTTCCTCGGGGGAACGGGGTGTACCCCTGGGCGGCGTGGGGAGCTCGTCCGGTTCCTCCTCGCCCTCGCCCGCCGGGGCAGCGGTCGCGGGCGGCGGGGACGCTGCCAGGGGGTGCTCTGGATAAGCCGGCGTAGGCTCCAGGGGCACCCAGCCGTAACCGGGGATCAGGACCTCCACCCAGGCGTGGGCCTGGGCGGGCGTCACCGTATAGGTGCCGGGCCGCCCGCCGATGGGGACGATGAATCCCTCCACCCAACGCGCCGGTAGCCCGATGCTGCGCAGCATGACGGCGGCGGCGGAGGCGAAGGCCGTGCAATAGCCCCGCTGCAGGTCGAAGAGGAAGTAGTCCACGAAGTC
>QGUQ01000001.1 GCA_003242195.1 Bacillota bacterium
GGAGCCGGCGGACGTCCTGGCACGCCTCGACGCGCTGAAATGAGGGATGCCCGTGGAGCGGCTGTGGCGCTGGGTCGCGTGGGTGGGAGTCGACACGCCCGGCGTGGAGCAGGTGGCGATCTGGGAAAGCCCGCGCGGCTGGCGGGCGGAGTCGCTGTGGACCGGGGTGGTGGATTCGCATCCCGCCCGGGTGGCGTTCACCGTGGAGCTGACGAAGGAATGGCAAGTACGGCGCCTTGTCGCCAGCACCCACGTCCCATCAGGGGGAAGCAGCTTGTCCCTCGAGCGAACGGCGGCTGGGACGTGGGAGGATGGGAACGGGCCGCGCCAGGATCTCCGGGGTTGCGAGTTCGTGGATATCGCCTGGACCCCCTTTACCAACACCCTGCCCATCCGCCGGCTGGAGCAACTCAAGGCCACGTCGCAGGAGATTACCGTTGTTTACGTATCATTCCCTGATCTCGCCCTGCGGGCGGCGAGGCAAAGGTACACCCGGCTGCCCGGGGGACGATGGCGTTACGAAAGCCTGGAGTCCGGCTACCGCGCCGAGCTCACCGTCAATGCGGACGGCCTCGTGCTGGAGTACCCCGGGCTGTTCCGCCAGGTAGCCCTCTGGCCTTCAGGGGATAGCGCGCCCCCCTGAAACAGAGGGGGGAGCCGCGGCCGGCCCCCCCTCCGCCCACTTTCCCGGTCTTGGTCAGTAGTCCTCCCGCCAGGCGTGCATCTCCTGCACCTGGCTGAGGTAAGCGGAGACCTCCGCGTCGCGGCGGGCCTCGTCCCAGCCCAGGACCTCGCCCATGGCCGCCGCGGCCTCGGCCGCCACGCCCCGGCCGTTGTCCTCGCTCCAAAGCGCCTCGGGCACCCGGCGCCAGAGCACGTCGCCCAGGGTGCAGGCCATCTCCTCAGCCGCGGCGTAACGGGCCGCCGCCCGCACGCGGGCGGCGCGAGGCCCGGCCTCCAGGTCCCCCGGCCGCAGGTAACCCAGCACCCGCTCGTACTCATCGCCAAAGTGCCGGGCCAGCCAGCGCACCTCGTCCACCGGCAGCCCCGTACGCGACGCGGCCGCCTGCAGGTCGGCGTCGGTGGGCGGCCGCTGCCCGCCCGGCAAGGGCTCCTCGTCCACCGGTGCGCCGGCCGTCTCCGGGAACACCTTGTCGACGATGGCCCGGGCCATGGCCTTGTAGGCGGTCAGCTTGCCGCCGGCGACGGTGACCAGCCCCGACGGGCTCCAGTAGAGCTCGTAGTCGCGGGAGATGGCGCTGGGGTCGCGGGTGTCGCCGGGATCGATCAGGGGCCGGAGACCCGCCCAGGCGCTGATCACGTCGTCGGGGCCCACGCCGGCCGACGGGAAGTTGCGCCGCACCGCCTCCAGGACGTAGCGCACGTCGGCCGCCTCGGGCCGGGGACGCGCCGGGTCGTCCTGGTAGACGGTGTCCGTCGTGCCCGCGTAGGCGAACCGGTCCCTCGGCACGGCGAACATGATGCGCCCGTCCGGGCCGCGCATGGTGACGGCCTGGCGGATGGGCAGGCGCTCCCGGGGGAAGGCGATGTGGATGCCCTTGGTGAGCCGCAGGAGCCGCCGCGCGCCGGGGTCGTCCAGCCGCCGCACGTGGTCCGCCCACGGGCCCGTGGCGTTGAGCACCTTGCGCGCGCGGACCTCGAAGGTGGCCTCGCCGTCCAGGGCGTCCCGCACCCGCACGCCCGTGACCTGGCCGGACCCGTCCTTGAGGAAGGCCACCACCTCGGCGTGGTTGGCGATGACCGCGCCGGCGGCCACGGCCGACCGGGCCACGGTGGCCGTCAGGCGGGCGTCGTCGGTGACGGCGTCCACGTACATGCCCGCGCCGACCAGCCCCTCCTGCCGGAGGAGCGGCTCCACCTCCCGCACCTGGTCGGGACGAAGGGTGCGGTGGCGCAGCGTGCCCAGGTCGCGGCCGGCGTAGCGGTCGTAGAGCCAGAGACCGATGCGCAGCTGCCAGAGCGGGTCGGGATCACCCCGGTACACGGGAAAGACGAACCACTCGGGCCGCACCAGGTGGGGCGCCAGGCGGAGCAGCCGCATGCGCTCCACGACGGCCTCGCGGACGAGGCGGAAGTCCCGCTCCTTCAGGTACCGCAGGCCGCCGTGGATCAGCTTGGTCGAGCGGCTGCTGGTACCCGCCGCGAAGTCCCGGGCCTCCACCAATGCCACCCGGAGGCCGCGGCGGGCCGCCTCCCGCGCCACCCCGCTCCCCGTGATGCCTCCCCCGATGATGAGCAAGTCGAAGGTGCTCCGCTGGAGTTCCGCTAGTGCTGCTTTCCGGTCCAACGCGACCGCCTCCCGAGCCTTTCCGCGTCCTTCACCGGTGACCGGGGTGCCCACCAGGGGCTGCGTCTACTGCGATGCCCGGGACCGGCTGCGCGTGCCAGTGGTGCCCGCAAGGGGCTGCGGCGGCCGGGTGATCCCGGCCGCCGCCCTGCCCGCTCCCGCTCACTGCCCGGGTTCTTCCCAGGCCCTGGCCCGCTCCACGGCCCGCTTCCAGCCCGCGTACAGCCGCTCGCGGGTGGCCTCGTCCATGGCAGGCTCGAAACGCCGGTCCCGCTGCCAGAACTGCTCGATCTCGTCCCGGTTCTTCCAGAACCCGACGGCCAGGCCGGCCAGGTAAGCGGCGCCCAGGGCCGTGGTCTCGTTGACCACGGGCCGGTCCACCGGCACGCCAAGGATGTCGGCCTGGAACTGCATGAGGAAGTTGTTGACGACGGCGCCACCGTCCACCCGCAGGGCACTGAGGGCGAGCCCGGAGTCGGCCTCCATGGCGCTGAGGACGTCCCGGGTCTGGTAGGCGATGGACTCCAGCGCCGCCCGGGCCAGGTGGGCGCGGCCGGTACCGCGGGTGATGCCCACGATGGTGCCGCGGGCGTAAGGATCCCAGTAAGGCGCCCCCAGACCGGCGAAGGCGGGCACCAGGTAGACGCCGCCGGTGTCGTCCACGGAAGTGGCGAGCGGCTCGGTATCCGCCGCCTTCTCGATGATCTTCAGTTCGTCCCGCAGCCACTGGACCACGGCGCCGGCGATGAAGATGCTGCCTTCCAGGGCGTACTCGACCTTGCCGTCGATGCCCCAGGCGATCGTGGTGATGAGCCCGTGCTGCGAGCTGGCCGGCTTCTCGCCCGTGTTCATCAGGACGAAGGCGCCGGTGCCGTACGTGTTCTTGGCCATGCCGGGCCGGAAGCAGGCCTGGCCGAACAGCGCCGCCTGCTGGTCGCCGGCGATGCCCGCGATGGGGATCTCGGCACCCAGGAGCGCCGGGTCGGTGTGGCCGTAGACCTGGCTGGAGGGGCGGGCCTCCGGCAGCATCGCCCGCGGCACGTTGAGCTCGCGCAGCAGTTCGTCGTCCCAGTCCAGGGTGTGGATGTTAAAGAGCAGCGTGCGGGAGGCGTTGGAGTAGTCGGTGACGTGGACCTTGCCGCCCGTCAGCTTCCACACCAGCCAGGTATCGACGGTGCCGAACAGCACCTCACCCCGCTCGGCCCGCTCGCGCAAGCCGGGGACGTTGTCCAGGAGCCACGCGATCTTGGTGCCCGAGAAGTAGGGATCCACCACCAGCCCCGTCCGCTCCCGGAACAGCTGCTCGCGCCCCTGGCGCTTGATCTCCGTGCACATGTCGGCGGTGCGCCGGTCCTGCCAGACGATGGCGTTGTGCACGGGCTGCCCCGTCTGCCGGTCCCAGACCACCGTGGTCTCACGCTGGTTGGTCACGCCGATGGCGGCGATATCGGAAGGATCGACGCCGGCCTCCTTCAGCACCGCCTTGGCGACGGCGATCTGGGAGTCCCAGATGTCCAGCGGGTCGTGCTCCACCCAGCCCGGCTTGGGATAGATCTGGCGGAACTCCTGGTTGCGCACCGCTACCACGTTGCCCTGGCGGTCGAACAGGATCGCGCGCGAGCTCGTGGTGCCCTGATCCAGGGCGAGAACGTATCGCGCCATTCCTCCGAACCTCCTCTTTGGCTCATCCGTCCCGGTTCGCCCGGTCCCTGGCCTCATCCCACCGCTCGTGGCACCGGATTAGCCGGGCACCTTGCGCATCTCCCGGGCCTCCTCGGCCCGCTGGCGGACGGTCTCCGCCGGTTCGCCCACCGACGCGGCCACCGCGGCCAGCACGGCTCCCTCCACCAGGGGGGCGTCGGCCACTAGCACCCGGCGGCGCCGCTCTTCGTCCAGAAGCTCCAGGGCGGTGGCGGTGTTGAGGTACGCGCTGCCCAGGTCGACCAGGACCACCGCCGCTTCCGCCGCTTCCAGGGCCCCTTCCAGTACCTCATGGATGCGGCCGGCGTCCGTACCCAGGCCACCGTCCTCCGTGCCCCCCACTGCCAGGACGGGGACGGAGGGCCCGGCCATCTGGGCGGCCAGATCCCGGGCCCCCTCCGCCAGGCTGCGGCTGTGGGAGACGAGAACCACCGCCACTGCCACCTTGCCCGTATCGTTCCCCGCGCGTCCAGCGTGACTCGTCATGGCCACTCGCCTCACGCGCCTGCCCCGGAGCCGCCGGCCAGGGTCTCGGCGGCGGCCTGGAAGAGCAGGACAGTGCTCAGGGAGCCCGGGTCCCGGTGTCCGCGGGACCGCTCACTCAGGTAGCTGGCCCGGCCCTTGGTCGCCACCAGGGGGATGGTGCTGTCGGAGCCCTGCCGAGCGGCCTCCAGGGCCGCCCGCAGGGCCTCCTCCAATCCGGCCCCCTGCCCGAGCCTCTCCTCCAGTGCCGCTACCGCGGGCGCGAAGGCGTCGACCATGGTCTTCTCGCCGGTGGTCGCCTTGCCGCGTTCCTGGATCCCCGCCAAAGCGGCCCGGAAGAGGGCCGCGACGTCGGCGGGCTCCAGAGACGTCTTGCTGCCGACCGCGGCGGCGGCCCGAAGGAAGGCGGTGCCATACAGCGGGCCCGACGCCCCGCCTACCTTCGAGATCAGCGCCATGGCCACGGCCTTGAACAGGTCGGCGGGCGTGGCGGTCTCCCCCGGCAGTCGCTCCAGGGCGGCCTGGAGGCCGCGGTCCATGTTCGTGCCGTGGTCCGCGTCCCCGATGGCCGCGTCCAGGGCAGTCAGCTCGTCCTTGTGCTCGGCGATCAGCTCGGCAAATCGGCGGATGAACGCGCGCACCTCGCCCGCTCCGACCACGTCAGACCCCCCAACGCAGCGCCGGCGTGTGCACGGGCGCATCCCAGAGGCGGATCAGCTCATCGTCGGCGCGGAGAAGGGTGATGGAGCAGCCCTGCATCTCCAGGCTGGTAATGTAGTTGCCCACCAGATTGCGGGCGATACGGATGCCCCGGCCGTCCAGGAGCTGCGCCAGCTTGCGGTACACGATGTAGAGCTCCATCAGCGGCGTGCCGCCCATGCCATTGACCATGGCGATCACCTGCTCGCCGGCCTTCAGGCCCAGGTCCTCGATGACCGGACCGGCCAGCATCTCGGTGATCTCGTCGGCCGAGCGGAGCTTCATGCGCTCGCGGCCCGGCTCGCCATGGATGCCGATGCCGATCTCCATCTCGTCCTCCGCCAGCTCGAAGGTCGGCGAGCCCTTGGCGGGAACGGTGCAGGAGGTGAGGGCCATGCCCATGGAGCGGGAATTCTCGCTGACCTTGCGGGCGATTCGCTCCACCTCGTCCAGGCTCGCCCCGGCCTCGGCAGCGGCGCCGGCGATCTTCTCCACGAAGACGGTTCCGCCGACGCCCCGGCGCCCGGCCGTGTAGAGCGAGTTCTCCACGGCCACGTCGTCGGCGACGAGGACCGAACGGACCTGGATGCCCTCGGCCTGCAACAGCTCGGCCGCAAGCTCGAAGTTCATCACGTCGCCGGTGTAGTTCTTGACGATGAACAGGACGCCCGCCCCGCCGTGGACCGCCTTGGCTGCCTCCACCATCTGGTCGGGCACGGGGCTGGTGAAGACCTCACCCGGGCACGCCGCGTCCAGCATGCCGCGGCCCACGTAGCCGCCATGGAGGGGTTCGTGCCCGGAACCACCGCCGGAGACCAGGGCGACCTTGCCCTGCACCGGCGCATCGGCACGGGCGACGAACCGGGGCTCGCGGTTGACGCGCACCAGGTCGGGATGGGCCAGCCCCAGGCCCTGCGTAGCCTCGTCGACGACCGCCTCAACGCGGTTGATCAGCTTCTTCATGGTAGGACCTCCTTGTTCCGGCCTGCGGCGAGCGCGTGGGGCCCGCCCAGGGGGCGGACCCCGTCACTCAGGCACCGAAGAAGACCTGGAACGTCACAGCGCCCAACACACCGCCGATGATGGGACCGACCACGGGGATCCAGGAGTAGCCCCAGTCGGAGTCACGCTTGCCCGGGATGGGCAACACGGCGTGGGCGATGCGCGGCCCCAGGTCGCGGGCCGGGTTAATGGCATAGCCGGTGGGCCCGCCCAGCGAGAGGCCGATGCCCCACACCAGGAAGCCGATCAGCAGCGGCGCCAGCCCGGAGGTCAGGTTGTTGCCGGGGTGGGTGATGCCCAGGACGCCCAGTACGAGGACGGCCGTACCGATGGCCTCCGTCATCAGGTTGGCGCCGGAGCTGCGCACCGCCGGTGCCGTGCAGAACACGCCCAGCTTGAGGTCGGCGTCGTCAGTGATGGACCAGTGGGGCAGGTAGGTGAGGTAGACCAGCACGGCACCCAGGAAGGCGCCGATCATCTGCGCGATGATGTACGACGGGACCTCCGACCACGGGAACTGGCCGATGGCAGCCAGGCCAATGGTCACCGCGGGATTGAGGTGGGCACCGCTGATGTGACCGGTTAGATAGACCCCTACCGCGACGGCCAGCGCCCACCCCGTGGTGATGACAATCCAGCCGCTGTTCTGCCCCTTGGAGCGGTTGAGCAGGACGTTGGCGACGACGCCGTCGCCCAGGAGTACGAGGATCATCGTACCGATGAGTTCGGCCAGGAACGGGCTCAAAACGATCCCCCCTGCTCGGTATTGGCGGCGGTGCCCTATTGTCTCCCGACCTGCTGCTCTACATCGCACTGCCCCGCGTGGCCGCCCCCGGCTGCTCCCCCGGTGCTCGCAGGCGGCCCCTCTCACCCCCCTGCGCTGCTTCCCGGTCCTGCGTCCCGGCCAGGAGTTCCCCACCGCCGCCAATTAGAAAGCCCTGCACGAAGCACGAAACCCGCCGCTTCGCGCAGGGCCTTTCTCCAGGTCTCCGGCCCGGGACGAGGCGTACCGCAAAAGCCCGATGTGCTTGTCCCCATTGCTGCTGAGAGAGGTTTTTCGCCGATCCCTGCCCGGGTTCCTGCGTCGGCCGCCCGCGACTCGGACCGGAGGTGCCGTCAAGACACCTCCATTGACCACAGGGCCGGGTTGCTGGCCGAGACGGCCGTGGCACCCGCCGCCAGCGCCCGAAGGGCGTCGTCCGACGTACGCACCAGGCCGCCGGCCACCAGCGGGCCCCGGTGCACGCGGCGCAGTTCGGCGAAGACCCAAGCAGGCAGGCAGGCAGGCAACACCTCCACGGCACCCGGACCCGTGCGCCGGACAACCTGCAGGGCCGTGGCCAGGGCACCGCTGTCCAGAGCGAAGATGCGCAGCACCGTCTCCATGCCCGCGTCAAGGCTATAGCGGGCCACGGAGCTGCGGGTGGTGATCAGCCCGTCGGGTCCCACGTATCGCGCCAGGAATTCCACGCCAGCCCGGTCGCCGCTGAGACCCTCGATCAGGTCGTAGTGGACGAACACGGCCTTACCCGCGGCGTGGCATTGCTCCACCACCCGGGGCAAGGAGAGGAGGCTACCGTTGAGGAGAAAGATGGCCGCCGCGGGGGACCGCAAGGCCGCATCCAGGTCCTGATCCCGCCGGACCGCCGGGATGATGGGATGGCGTTGGAGAACCTCCTGCCAGGACACCGAACCGCCCTACCCTTGAGGAAATTATTGGATGGCAGCCCGCGCGTGCATTCTTCGCCAGCGACACCGTGACATTGCCTTTTCGTGCCGGAGCGGGCCCATTCCTCCCTGCTCCTCACTCAGCCAGTTCCTTCCGGATCGGCGGCCCGGCCCGTGCGTCGCGCACGCGGAGGAAGGCCATCCGGCCTTCCTCCCCACTCCCCGTCACGGCCGCCGGGCCCGGCAAGGGGGCTCAGTCGTTGAGCTCCTTACGCTCGCCCGTAACCAGATAGATCACCCACTCGGCCAGGTTGGTGGCGTGGTCCCCGATGCGCTCCAGGTGCGAACCGACCATCAGGAGCTGGGTCGCCTGGTCCACGTTACCGGGCTTCTCCCGCATGATCATGAGGAGCTCCCGGAAGATCTGGTTGAAGAGGTGGTCCAGGTCGTCGTCCCGGTCCACCATGGCCCGCGCCAGTTCCACGTCCCCCTCGACGAAGGCCTTGAGGCCGTCGCGGACCATCTTCTGGGCTATGTCCGCCATGCGCGGGATGTCCACCAGCGGCTTGACCAACGGCTCGTTGCCGAGGCGCAGGCTCACCTTGGCGATGTCGTACGCGTGGTCGGCCATGCGCTCGAGGTCGGTGATCACCTTCAGGGTCATGCCGATCTGGCGCAGGTCGCTGGCCATGGGTTGCTGCAGGGCGATCAGGTTCAGGCAGCGCCGCTCGATGTCCAACTCCATGCGATCGACCTGTTCTTCCAGCTCGAACACTTGCCGGGCCTTGTCCGGGTCCCGCTCCTTGAGAGACTCCACCGCCAGCCGGATGGCCTCTTCCACCAGGGTACCCATGCGCAGCAGGTCCTGGCGCAGGGCGTTCAGCTCGGCATGGTAGGACATGCGTGCCATCGTGGCGTTCCTCCCCCTCCCGCCCGCGGGCGCCCGGCTGCACCCCATCAGCCGAACCGCCCCGTGATGTAGTCTTCCGTCCGCTTGTCCCGGGGCCGTGTGAAGATCTCCGCCGTCGGCCCGTACTCGATCAGCTCGCCGCTCAGGAAGAAGGCCGTGCGGTCGGCCACCCGCGCCGCCTGCTGCATGTTGTGCGTCACGATGACGATGGTGTACTGCTTCTTCAACTCGGTGATCAGGTCCTCGATGCGGGCGGTCGCCGCCGGGTCCAGGGCCGAGGTGGGCTCGTCCATCAACAGCACCTCGGGTTGCACGGCCAGAGCGCGGGCGATGCACAATCTCTGCTGCTGGCCGCCCGAGAGGCTGTAGGCCGGCCGGTTCAGGTCATCCTTGACCTCGTCCCACAGGGCCGCCTGGCGGAGGCTGTTCTCCACGATCTCGTCCAGGCGCCGCCGGTCCCGGATGCCGTGGATCCGCGGCCCGTAGGCCACGTTCTCGTAGATGCTCTTCGGGAACGGGTTGGGCTGCTGGAACACCATGCCGACCCGGGTGCGCAGTTCCTCCACCTCGATGGCGCCGCTGTAGATGTCCACGTCCCGCAGCCACACCTTGCCCTCGATGCGCACGCCCTTGATCATGTCGTTCATCCGGTTGAGGGTGCGCAGGAAGGTGGACTTGCCACATCCCGACGGGCCGATCAGCGCCGTGATGGAGCGCTCGGCAATGTCGATATTGATGTTCTTCAAAGCATGGAAGTCGCCGTAATAAAGGTTGAGATCGCGGACGCGGATAATGGGATTCTCGATCGCCGGCCGGCACTCCGCCGCGCCCGATTCGCCCGCCGCCGGCGGTCGCACCATGACTCCCTCCATGTTCCCATCGCTTCCTTTCCCCATGTACGAACCCCGGGGCGGCACGTCCCGCCCCGGACCGGCCGCCCCGCAGCCATCCTCACCAGCGCTGCTGGAACCGGTTGCGCAGGCAGATGGCGACCCCGTTCATCAAGAGGAGGACCGCCAGCAGCACCAGGATCGCCGCGGCGGCCAGTTCCTTGAAGGCCTGCTTGGGTAGCACGAGCCAGTTATAGATCTGGATGGGCAGGACCGTATACGGGTCGAACAGGCTGCGGGGGGCGAAGCGCACGTAGGTGACCGCCCCGACGGCGATGAGCGGCGCCGTCTCCCCGATGGCCCGCGATAGGGCCAGGATGGTCCCGGTCATGATCCCCGGCAGGGCCGCCGGCAGCACGACCCGCCAGATGGTCTGCCAGCGGGTGGCGCCCAGCGCATACGATGCGTACCGCAGGGATGCCGGCACCGCCCGCAGCGCCTCCTGGGTAGCCACGATCACCACGGGCAGCACCAGCAAGGCCATGGTGAGCACAGCGGTCAGCACCACGGTGCCCAGCTGGAGCCAGCGGACGAACAGGGCCAGGCCCAGGATGCCGTAGATGATGGAGGGTACGCCCGCCAAATTGTCGATGTTGATCTTGATCAGCCGGGCCCAGCGGCTGTCGGAACCGTATTCCTCCAGATAGATGCCGGTGGCGACGCCGACGATGAACAGGAGCGGCGCCGCCAGCCCGACCACCCAGAGGCTGCCGATCAGCCCCCCGTAGATGCCCGCGCGCTCGGGCCGCCGGGAGGCGAAACTGGTCAGGAACTGCCAGTCCAGGTGACGCCAGCCCTCCCGGACGGTGTCCATCAACAGGAGCGCCAGCACGGCCAGGCCGACGGCCGTGGCCAGGAACGAGAGGCCGTGGAACGCGCGATCCATCAGGCGGCGCCGCCGCAACCGGGCCCTGTCCAGCATGCCCGCCCCGCCCGCCGCCAGCGTCTGGGGACCGGCCGCCCCGCCCGCCGGGGCGGCATGCGCCGCCGGGACCCGCACGCCACCCCCGGCGATCCCGGTGGGCCGCTTGAGATCGATCATTGGTACTCCTCCCTGAACCGGCTCCGGATCAGCATAGCCAGCAGGTTGATGACCAGGGTGAACACGAACAGGGTCATGCCCACGGCGAACAGGCTGCTGTACTCGATGCCGCCGTGGGCCACGTCGCCCAAGGCGGCCTGCACGATGTAGCCCGTCATGGTCTGGACGCTCTCCAGGGGATTGAGCGTCAGCTTGGGCGTCGAGCCCGCCGCCACGGCCACGATCATCGTCTCGCCGATGGCACGGGCGAAGGCCAGGACGAAGGAGGCGACGATCCCCGACAACGCAGCCGGGACCACGACCTTCCACGCCACCTCCCAACGGGTGGCACCCAGCGCGTAGGCGCCGTCGCGCAGGCGCCGCGGCACGGCCGACATGGCGTCCTCACTCAGGGACGAGATCATGGGCGTGATCATGATGCCCACGGCGATGCCGGCGCTGAGGGCGTTGAACACGCTGATGTCGGGGAAGATCCGCTTGAGGACGTCCTGGGTGATGAAGTTGAGGGCGAAGTAGCCGTAGACGATGGTGGGGATGCCGGCCAACAGCTCCAGGACCGGCTTGAGGATGCGCCGTGCGGTGTCGCCGGCGTACTCGCTGAGGTAGATGGCGCTGCCCAAGCCGAGGGGTACGGCGATGAGGAGCGCGATGCCGGTGATCAAGAAGGTACCGGCCAGCAGGGGCAGGATGCCGAAGCGCTTGTCTGCGAAGAGGGGCGTCCACTCCCGCCCGGTCAGGAATTCTACGATGCTGACTTGCCGGAAGAACACCACCGTCTCGCTGATCAACGTCACCACGATGCCGATGGTGGTGAGCACCGAGATAAGGCTGAGCAAGAGCAACAGGCGGGGCATCAGCCGGTCGCCCCAGCGGGATAGCCCACCGCTCCCGCCTGTCACCGGAGGACCTCCCGGGGTCCCGGCGCGGCGACCTGTCGCTGCGCCCTGCGCCTCCTCCCCGGCACGCCTCCCGTCACCCACTCCCTGTCACTCCTTTCGCGAAACGCCCGCGTGGCGTTCCGGCCGCCGCCGGACCGCCACGCGCCGCCTCGCGCGGGTGCCTCGTACCCGCAGCTACTTCAGCGCCTCCAGCTTGGCCTTCTGATCCGCCAGCACGTCTTCGCCCGCCGTGACGAACCCAACCTCCGGCGCGATTTCCGGGACGATATCCAGGTAGAAGTCCACGAACGCCTTCACCTCAGGCCGCGTCTTATAGGCCTCATTGCTGACGTAGATGAAGACCGGCCGGGAGAGAGGCTTGTAGGTGCCGTCGGCGATGGTCTGCTCGCTGGGCACCACCGGGCCGTTGCCGCCGTCGATGGGCACCGCCTTGAGCTTGTCCTTGTTCTCGGCGTAGTAGGCGTAGCCGAAGTAGCCCAACGCGTACTTGTCGTTTGCCACACCCGTCACCAGCTGATTGTCGTCCTCGCTGGCGGTGTAATCCGTACGGCTGGCACCCTCGGAGCCGACGATCGCTGCCGTGAAGTAGTCGAAGGTACCCGAATCGGTGCCCGGCCCGTACAGCTTGATGGGCTCATCCGGCCACCCCGGGCGAATGTCGCTCCACGTCTTGACCTTGCTGTTAGGCTCCCAGATTCTCTTGAGTTCCTCCACGGTCAGGTGGTCGACCCAGTCGTTCTGCGGGTTGATGATGACCGCTACACCGTCCAGCGCCACGATCAGCTCCGTGTAGGCGATGCCGTTCTTCTCGGCGCGCGCCTTCTCTTCATCCTCTATGGGCCGCGATGCGCCGGTGATCTGGATCTCTCCGCGGGTGAACTTCTCAAAGCCGCCGCCGGTGCCCGAGGATCCGACCGTCACGTTGACACCGGGGTTCTCGATCATGAACTCTTCCGCGATAGCCTGGGTGATGGGATAGACGGTGCTGGAACCGTCGACACGGATGGTTCCGGTCAGTTTGCCACCCGTGCCCTGAGAGCCGGAGCCGCCTCGCACGCCACAGGCCGCCAGGACCAGCACGGCCGCCGCCACCACCAGGCTGAGGAGCACCTTCCGTTGCAAATCCGCAAGCCTCCCCACCGCAACGATGTCCCACACTTCGAGCGTAATGGACAACGGGCGGGGCCATGGTTATGGCCGCGTGAGGGATCGACGAAGGTTATGTGAACGAACGTTAACACTCGGCCAGGGGCAGGTGGAAACGGATGGCGGTGCCTGCCCCCAGCTCGCTCTCCGCTTCCACAGAACCGCCATGGGCTTCGACGATGTGCTTGACGATGGCCAGCCCGAGGCCGGTGCCGCCGGCGGCCCGGCTACGGCCGGGATCCACCCGGTAGAATCGCTCGAAGATCCGCGGCAGCGCCTCCCGCGGGATGCCCCGGCCGGTGTCCCGGACCTCGCCCACGGCCCGCGGCGGCCCGTCGCCCGTTGCGACGCTCACGGTAATGGTCACCGTACCTCCGGCTGGGGTATGCTGGCGGGCGTTCTCCAGGAGGTTCGTCCACACCTGGTCCAGCCGGTGGCGATCGGCGTCCACCATGACAGGCTGGCCGGCCAGCCGCAATTCCAGGCGCAGGCCGGCCTCGGCAAGGCGCGGCCGGAAGCGCTCGGCCGCTTGGGCGGCGCTTTCCCGCAGGTCCAGCCGCTCCCGGCGCAGCTCGGGTTCCGGGGACTCCAACCGCGCCAGGTCCAGCAGGTCCTGGACCAAGCGGGTCATGCGCTCGGCCTCGCGATGGATGACGTCGGCGAAGTGCTCCGCCGCCTCCGGGTCCTCCCGGATGACCCCCTCCCGCAGCGTCTCTGCGAAACCCTGTATGGCTGCCACGGGCGTGCGCAACTCGTGGGAGACGTTGGCCACGAAGTCACGGCGGATTTGCTCGAGGCGGCGGATCTCGGTGATGTCGTGCAGAACGACCACGACGCCACCGGTCGCGTCGTCGACGCCCGCCCCGGTGCGCGCCGCCCGCACCTCCGGCGGTTGCGACAAGGGCACGACGGTGACGCGGACGGAACGGGAACCGGTGTCGGATCCGCCCGGCAACGCTACATCGCGCTCCAACGGCTTGCCTGCCGCCAGCCCCTCCTCGATGGCCCGTACCAGGCCGTAGTGGCGGGTGATGCTCACGTAGTCCATGCCGACGGCCTGGTCCGGTAGGTCCAGGAGGCGGCGGGCGGCGGGGTTGGCGAGGCGCAGACGCCCCCCCGCGTCGATCAGCAGCACGCCGCTGGGCATGGCGCCCACCACCGTCGCCAGCCGCGCCTGTTCGGCCTGGAGCTCCCGCAGGGTCGCCTGCAGCCGGCCGGCCATCTCGTTGAAGGCGCGCGCCAGGGACACCAGCTCGTCCGGCCCGTCCACGTGGACGCGGCGATCGAACTCGCCGGCGGCCAGGCGGCGGGCACCGCGGATCAGTTCCGCTACCGGGCGCGTCACCCGCGCGGCCGTCGCCATCCCCACTAGGGCACCCAGGGCCGCCGCCGTGAGCAATCCGACGACCAGGATCGCCGCCAGGTCCTGGGAGAAGAGTTGCCGCACCTCGCCCAGCAGCAGCGCGGTCACTGCGCCCGTGATGAACACCCCGACCGGGAACAGGATCGCCAGCCGCCAGGCCAGGTGCCGCTTGAGCCCTCCCGCCATGCCACCGCCCCCTTTTTCGCCCGGCATTCCGAGTCTAGCCTTGCTGCATGACGCGTAGCCTGGAACGGAAGCGGGTCCCGAAAGAAGCGGGCCCCATCGGGACCCGCCGCCACCTGGATACGGCGGGTCCCCCACCAGGAACCGGTCCCACGGTCACAGGTTGAGCCGGTGGTGGTCCCATGCCGATACCGATGATGACGGGTGCGAGCCGGCTGACGGCGGGTACCAGCCGGTGTTCTGGCGCGCGGGGGCGGCCCTCCCTGGCGCTGGCCGTCCTGGCCGCGGGGATGCTCCTCGCCCTCCTGGGTGGTTGCATCCCCCGTGCCATCGGCCCGCGCGCCGTTACCATCGAGCTCATGCCCGACTTCCGGTATGAGCCCCGTGAGGTGGTGGTGCGGCCCGGGGAAACGGTCCGGCTCGTCCTGCGCAACCGGGACGACCGCCTCCCCCACGAGTTCCGCTCCGCCCAGCGTGTCGCCCCCGACATCCGGGTGGAACCCGGCCAGGCCCACGAGCTCCGGTGGACGGCACCGCCCGAGCCGGGGGCCATCGCCTTCTGGTGCGGGATGCCCGGTCACCGGAAGAACGGCATGGCCGGGCGGATCGTGATCCGCCCCTGACCGGCCCGCCGCCGGCTGATCAAGATTGCGCGCTCACCCACTGTAGGGCCGCATTACCGGGCCCGGCGGCCGGCAGGCCGGCCGTCGGGCTCAGGCCCACATAACGCCCCGCCCGCTCCCTGGTTCTCGCGTCAGGGCGCCAGCGCCTCCTACGCTAGCGTCGCCAAGGTTGTGTACGCGTCCCCAAAGCCGGCGGTTGGGGTGAGCCGCAACGTGGCGGGCGGCACGCCGTGCTACAGTTCGGGCTGCAGGAGGGCGAGCAGAAAGGCGCCACCTCAAGACGAATTTGATGACAAAGGTGCCCCAGGGGAACATCGCTCCGCCGCGCTGGCCGACGAGCTGTGCCAAAGCGCGGCACCGCTCCGGTGGTGTTCATGATTGGAAGCGTGCTTCCAAGACCCAGCGGAAGGCAGGAGGTGTCCCCGGTGATGAAACGATGGGTGCACTACAAGCCCCCCCGGTGGCCAGCCCTGGCCATGGCCTTGCTCCTGGCCGGCGCATGGCTGGTGATCGGCCTCCCATCCCAGGCGGCGCCGGGCCAGGCCGGCAAAGGCGCGGGGCACGGCCATGCCCGCAACATCATCCTCATCGTGGGCGACGGGACGAGCCATTCGCTCCTCCAGGCGGCACGGCTGGTGGCGGCCGGGCCGTCGGGCCGGCTGGCCGTGGATGAGCTGCCTCACACGGCTTCAGTACTGACTCATTCGGCCAACTCCCTGGTAACCGATTCGGCCGCCGCGGCCACCGCCATGGCCACCGGCGTCAAAACCGTCAACGGGGCGGTCGGGGTCGATGCCGGCGGCAAGGCGGTACCGACGGTGCTCGAACGGGCCAAGGCGGCGGGAAAGGCGGTGGGGCTGGTCACCACGTCCTACATCACCGATGCCACCCCGGCTGCCTTCGCCGCCCACGTAACGAACCGCGCCGACACCACCGCCATCGCCGCCCAGATGCTGGAGAGGGGCGTCGACGTCATCCTGGGCGGTGGCGAGAACGACTTCCTCCCCGCTGACCAGAACGGGTGTTACCCGCAGCCGGGCAAGCGTACGGACGGCCGCGACCTGATGGCGGAGGCCCGCTCCCAAGGTTACACGACGATCTGCAGAGCGGACGAGCTGGACGAACTCGCCGGGCGGCCCGTGAAGAAGGTACTGGGGTTGTTCGCAGACGGTGACCTGTTCCCCGCCCTGTACCAGGAGGTCGGCGCCGCAGCGGGCGATGACGGAGGAAAGTCCGGTGGCGACGTGCCCTCCCTGGCCACCATGACCGCTCGCGCCATCGAGGTGCTGGCTCGGAATCCCAAGGGATTCTTCCTGTTGGTGGAGGAAGAGGGTACTGACGAGCTCGCCCACGCCCGTGATGTAGCCGGCGCTGTCCGGGCGGCCCGCGGGCTTGACGCGGCCGTCGAGGTAGCGCTGCGCTTCGCCCGGGACCGGAGGGACACGCTGGTGATCGTGGTGGGCGACCACGAGACGGGAGGCCTGGCGATTCAGGGGACCGGCAACGGCTACTCGTCCGATCCCCAGGCCCCCTGCCCGGCGGGCGCCGAGGGACCTTTCCGGACCCCGGACGGCCAGGCCTTCTGCCTCTCCCAGGCGACCGCGGCCCACACCGGCCAGCCGGTACCGATCGCGGCCTACGGCCCCGGAGCCGCCCGCGTCACCGGCGTGCTGGACAATACAGACGTCGCCCGGATCATGCTCGCGGCCATGGGACTGAATCGGAAGCCGTAGCCGGCGCCAGCCCCTTGCAGGGCCCCCTGGTCGGCATTATAATTAGCGCTTAGCGAGCGAAAACGGCGAGCCAGGTAAGAGAGCGTAGCGGAACGTATCCGGAAGGGGAGTAGCCGCCGCGGCAGGAACCCACCTGCCGCGGTCCGGCGGGTCGTCACTCCGGCGTTGTGTCGCTGCCCGGCCCGCCGGGCTCATACGAGCGAGCGAGACCTTCGGGGTTGGTTGTACACCCCGAAGGTCGTTGTTTTTCGGGGGGATACCGGATGAGCTGGTTGCTGTTCACCTTGTTGCTTGTGCTCATCATCCTGTTCGACCTCGGCGTCGGCCAGCGGCACCGCACGCCGACGGCCAGGCAGGCCTTGATCCGCACCTTCGTCTACGTGGTCCTCGCCGTGTGCTTCGGCGCCTGGCTCGGTGTCACCCGCGGTGGCAACACCGCAGCCGAGTACTTTGCCGGTTACCTGGTCGAATACGCCCTGAGCCTCGACAACATCTTCGTGTTCATTGCCATCTTCTCGTTCTTCGGCGTGGCCGACGTGGACCGGCCGCGCATCTTGATGTGGGGCGTGCTGGGAGCGCTGGTCATGCGCGCGCTGATGATCTTTGCCGGTGCCGCGCTCCTGGAGAGGTTCCACTGGCTGCTGTACGTGTTCGGCCTGGTCCTGATCGCCACCGGCCTCAAGTTTTTCCGCCACAAGGAAGAAGGGGTCGACCCGTCCAGGAACCCGGTCCTTGGGCTTCTGCGGCGGCTCGTGCCCATCACCGAGAGCTACGAGGGCTCGCGCTTCTTCGTCGTGCGGAACGGTCGCATCTGGGCCACCCCGCTGTTCGTCGTGCTGGTCATGATCGAGACGGTGGACCTGATGTTCGCCCTGGATTCCATCCCGGCCATCTTTGGCATCACCCGGGACCCCTTCATTGTCTACACGGCCAACGTATTCGCCGTCATCGGCCTGCGGTCGCTGTACTTCGTCTTCAACGCCGTGCTGCCCCTGATCCGTTATCTCCGTTACGGCCTGGCGGTCACGCTGGTGTTCATCGGGACGAAAATGCTCCTCATCGACGTAGTCCACATCAAGCCGGCTGTGTCGCTGGCCATCCTGGCGGTCATCCTCGGGGCCTCAATTCTGGCGTCGTTCCTATGGCCGGAACAGAACGGGAAGGCCGCGGCGGAGGAGGCCGGTGGTTCCAACCGTTCATAATCCCGGTCCGGAGAAAGGGCTCGGTGACGAGATTGCCGCACGGCGACCGCGGTCGTCGCGGCATGGGATGTGCCATGCAAATTCGTGTCGGTTCCTGGTAAGCTGGGGCCGTAGGGAATTCGTGACACCCTTGTTTGGGTGAGGACAAGCCCCAGCCTCGCGGAGGTGGCTCCATCGTGGCGGAATATCGCATCGAGCACGACTCCATGGGTGAGATGCGGGTCCCGGCGCACGCCCTCTACGGGGCCCAGACGCAGCGGGCGGTTGAGAACTTCCCCATCAGCGGCATCCGCTTTCCCCGGCCCTTCATCCGCGCCCTGGGCTTGATCAAGCGCGCGGCGGCCGAGACCAATGCCGAGCTGGGCCTGCTGGACGAGCGCATCGCCAGCGCCATCGTCCAGGCGGCCAACGAGGTCATCGAGGGCAAGCTCGACGACCACTTCGTCCTGGACATCTTTCAGACCGGCTCGGGCACCTCGACCAATATGAACGCCAACGAGGTGATCGCCAACCGGGCCATCCAGATCCTCGGCGGTGAGATCGGCTCGCGCAGCGTCCACCCCAACGACCACGTCAACATGGGCCAGTCCAGCAATGACGTGATCCCCAGCGCCATCCACATCGCCGCCCTCGAGCAGATCGAGCGCAAGCTGGTCCCCGCGCTGACCGCCTTGCGGGACGCCCTGGCCGAGAAAGCGCGGGCCTTTGACGACGTGATCAAGATCGGGCGCACCCACCTGCAGGACGCCACGCCGATCCGGCTGGGCCAGGAGTTCGGCGGCTACGCCAGCATGGTGGACCACGGCCTGCGGCGGCTGCGTTCGGTACGGGACCACCTGAGCGAGCTGGCCCTGGGCGGGACCGCCGTGGGCACGGGCATCAACACGCACCCCGAATTCGCTCGCCGCGCCATCGCCCGCATCGCCGAGGCCACGGGCCTGCCCTTCCGCGAGGCGGAGAACCATTTCGAGGCCCAGGGCTCGCGGGACGCGGTGGTGGAAGCCAGCGGCCAGCTGCGGGCCATCGCCACCAGCCTGATGAAGATCGCCAACGACATCCGCTGGCTCGGTTCCGGCCCGCGCTGCGGCATCGGCGAGATCCTGATCCCGCCCACCCAGCCCGGTTCGTCCATCATGCCCGGGAAGGTCAACCCCGTCATGTCCGAAATGCTGATGATGGTCTGCGCCCAGGTGATCGGCAACGACACGGCCATCGCCGTCAGCAACACCCACGGCAACTTCGAGCTCAACGTGATGATGCCGGTGATGGCCCACAACCTGCTGCAGTCCATCGAGATCCTGGCCAACGGGGTCGCGACCTTCACCGAGCGCTGCGTCCGCGGCATCGAGGCCAACCGCGAGCGGTGCGAAGCGCTCATCGAGGGCTCCCTGGCCATGGTCACCTCCCTGGTACCGCGCCTCGGCTACGATACGGCCGCCGAGATCGCCAAGGAGGCTTACGCCACGGGCCGGACGGTTCGCCAGCTGATCCTGGAGAAGGGCTTGTTGTCGGAGGAAGAAACCGCGCGGCTGCTGGACCCGCGGCGGATGACGGAGCCCGGCCGCGCGGAGTGAGGCGGCGACGCGCAGGCTCAAGCGTCAAGGGTGACGGGCTGGCGGCGGCGCGCCGGGACGGGACGGTTGCGCCCGCACCGGGCGTGAGGGGCGTGGCGGCGACGAGCCGCCCGCCCTTTTTTGTGTGGGACCCTCGCGGCGGTTACCGGGCCGGGCCCAGTTTCTCCTGGTAGTCGTAGACAATCTTGGAGATCCGGGCGATGTCCTCGAATCCCTGGTCGATATCGGGGACGTTCACCGAGAGGATGCTCAAGATGTAGGGTCGTGACGAGAAGACGATGCCCACGTCGTTGGCGACGCCCTCGATGTCGCCCTCCTTGTGGGCAACGAGCACGTCGTCGGGAAGCATGCCGGGCAGCCCGACGTGGAAGATGGAATGGGCCATGTCGTCGAGAATGCGGGCGCCCAGCAGCGGGTGCCGGCGGGCGAAATCCAGCACGGCCTCCACGTAGATCCCCATGTCCCGGGCCGTGCTGATGCGCCTGCCGCCGGGGAAAATCACCTCGCCGCCCAACTCCCGCATGAACCGGCCGACGTCGTCCTTTCCGAAATGGCGAAACAGCATGTTGGTGGCGACATTGTCGCTGATGGTGATGGCGAGGTTGGTCAGGACCCGGAGGGAGTAGCTCTCACCCTGAAAGCCGTCGCGCTGCAGGATCCCTGCTCCCCCCGTCATGTCCTCGGGGCGGAGGGCCACGCGGTCGTCCATCCGCGCCTTCCCGGCCGCCACCTGGCGGTTGACGTAGAGGACGAGGGGGACCTTGATGGTGCTGGCGGCGTGGATCTCGGCGCGCTCGTTGATGCCCCAGGTGGCCCCCGTCTGCAGGTCCTTGAAGTAGATACCGAAGGACTGTGGCCGCCCGGCGATGAACCGCGCCACCTCGGCGCGCAGGGGGCGGTAGTCGGGCGGCGGGACGCCCTGCCGGGTCTCGGTACGGTCCAGGAGTTCGCTCAGACGGGCCAGGGTGTCGCCGGACCCCTCGTCCACCACGGGGATGGACGAGGCGGTCAGGCCGGGCGCCCTGTTCGCGGTCCCGCCGGGGCCGGGCTTCGCATCACCGGCGCAAGCGGTCAGGAGGGCCGCGGCCGCAAGGGCCCCCACAACCCGCACCCGTATTCGTCGGCCTTGGCCTCCGGGTTTCCGCCCCACGACCCGCCCCCCTGTCCGTGCCCAACGGGTCGATCCCGCGTCCGGCTCAACCACTGGTGCACCCTTGGTGCACCCTGCGGCGGTTCATCCGGTTCAATAGGTTCCCAGGTCTTCGATGATCGTCGTCATCACGGCGAGCGCCGTGATCGCCGCCTTTTCGTCCTCGAACCGGATGGCCGCCCGGAGCGTCGCCAGCTCCTTCTCGAAGTCGCGGATCGCCGTGGCGTCGCTGTTGACGGCAATGGGCGTCCGGATTCGGTTCCATTGCTCGTCCAGCCGTTCCGCCAGCGTCTCCGCCCGCTGCCAGTCTCCGGCTTCCACCGCCTCCAGGGTGGCGCGCATGGTGCGGCCGACGTCGCCTTCCGGGGTGAGAGGCTTGCGGAAGAAGGACGGGGCCGAGCCCAGGGCGGCACCCAGCAGGACGAGCAGGACGAGGAGCACGCCGCGTGGGTTCTTCATCGGGCCCCCGACTGCCCCTTGCGGGGGGTCGTGCCGCTCCCGGCGCGCCGCCGGCGCGTGCCCGGGCGACGGTGGCCTGCAGCAGCGCCCGCGGCACCCGTTCCGGCAGTTGGTTTCGGCTCGCCGGGCCCGGCCGTGGCGGACTCCACGGGCTCGCCCTGCATCTCCTGTTCCCGGGCTTCCTGTACCCGCCGCAGCCGTCGCTCCATCCCCTCGTACAGCACGCGCGCCTGGACGGCGGCACGGCGCAGCCGCTCCCGCTCCTCCTCGCTGGCGGCACCCGCAGCCAGGGAGTCCAGCCCCTCCCCGACCCGCCTCAGCGTCGCCGCGGCCCGCTGCAACCGGGCATAAGTGGTCATGGTTTCCTCCTCCTCGCCGCTCCGTCGCCCGGAAGTATCCCCCGTGTCAGCGGCGCGTATTTCGGGGGGCAGGCGCAGACACTGGGAGACGGGGGGTTGCCCGTGCCCGAGACGTTGCTGGTCTTCATCCGCTCGGTGCTGGCCTTCGTGTGGCTGTTCTTCCTGACGCGGCTGGTGGGGCGGAAGCAGGTGTCGGAGCTGTCCTTCACCGAGTACGTGGTCGGAATCACCATCGGGTCGATAGCGGCCCAGGCGTCCACCGACCCGCAAAACCGCTTCCTGGACGGCGTCGTCGGCGTAGCGGTGTGGGCGCTGGCCGCCGTCGGCCTCAGTTACGTCCAGCTCAAGAGCAAGGCGGCCCGCAAGTTCATCGAAGGCGAGCCGATCGTCGTCATCGCCCGGGGCAAGATCAGCAAGCAGGGCTTGCGCCAGGCGCGCCTCTCCACCAGCGAGCTGATGGACCTGCTGCGCCAGCGGGATGTGTTCGACCTCCAGCAGGTGGACTGGGCTCTCCTGGAGACCGACGGACAGCTGACGGTCCTGAAGAAGCCGGAGTACCAGCCTCTCACGCCCAAGACGGCCGGGCTGCCGTCGGAGTCCGGCGGCTTGCCGCGGGTGGTGGTGGCGGACGGGGAGGTCTTGACGGACGCGCTCCGGGCGGCCGGCAAGGACCGGACCTGGCTCCAGCGGGAACTGGCACGGGAGGGTGTGGACGACGTCCGGGAGGTCATGCTGGCCCAGGTGGTGGACAACCGGTTGCACGTCTACCGGCGCGCACCTTCGCGCAAGGGATAACGGTGGTAAGGTCGCCGGCCCGCCGTCCGGTCGTCCCCCGATGGCCGGGTTCCCGTTGCCCCGCCCCCTAGCGCCCTCCCTTCTCACGATCAATTCGGTTTTCGAAGGAAGCAGGGTTCTGGCCGCTCATGTTGAATGTCGGGTTCAGATAGTAGGATAGTGGTCCCAGACCCTCGGGTACGGCCAGGGGATTGCCTGCCGGCCCGGAGGATGAAACTTTCCAAGGTTCCGGCGACAGTTTCCGGCCCGGGCATCACGCCGGGCGGTTTCCTCTGCCCCGCCCGCCCGGTTCGGGCCGGAATCCATACCCATGCCCCCAGCAGAGGCGATTGCGCCGGCGCGCAGCGCCTCTGCCTTTTTGTGCCCCTCCGGCGCCCCGTTCGGTGGACCGGCGCCCGCCCCGCTGGCGGCGGGACGGGCGCCGCTGTCATCGGCCGCCCACAGGCTCCAGCGGGATCCCCGCCTCTTCCAGGAAGCGCACGGCCAGTTCGTCCGGGTACCAGTCCCGGTACACGATGCGGGTGACGCCGGCGCCGATCAGCATCTTGGCGCAATTGAGGCACGGCGTGGCGGTCGTGTAGAGCGTGCTCCCCTTCACGGTGACGCCGTGGAGGGCCGCCTGCAGGATGGCGTTCACCTCGGCGTGGATGGTGCGCACGCAGTGACCGTCCTTCATCAGGCAGCCCTGCTCCGTGCAGTGGGGAAATCCCGGCGGCGCGCCGTTGTAGCCCGTGGCCAGGATCCGCCGGTCTCGTACCAGCACGGCACCCACGTGCCGGCGGGGACACGTGGATCGCTTGGCCACCACCTCTGCCAGCTCCATGAAGTAGGCGTCCCAGCTCGGCCGCTCGTCGGCACCCGCGCCTTCCGGGGCCGGCCCGCCAGGAGCGCCGTCCCCACCCGGGGCCGCGGGCACCCGCCTACCCGTGACCATGCCGGCATTCCTCCTTCCCGATCTCCTCCGCCCACCAGAGCCCCCGCCCGCCCTCACCCCCTGCCGCGGCCGCAGCTGGCGCCGCGCGCTCGGCGCGTTGCCGGGCGCCGGAACCGCGGCTACAATAAGACACAACCCGCATGCGGCAAGGCCCTTACTGATCCCGGGCCGGTAGCGGGCGAGGTGAGAGGCATGGCAAGGACCGGCAGGCGTCGGCTGTTCACGCCCGAGGAAGCCACCGCGCTCCTCCCCGAGATCCGCCAGCGGCTGCTGCGGCTGCGGCGGCTTTACCAGCAAGCCCGCGACTGTTACCGGGAGATGGAGCAGATCAAGGCCGTGGGCTACAAGCCGGACGGCTCCCTGATCATGGCCTACGACTACGAGCTGGCCCGGCGCGCCCTGCGGGAATCGGTGGAGCAGGCGAACCGTCTCCTGGCAGAGATCCACTCCCTGGGTTGCCTGGTCAAGGACGTGGAACTGGGACTCGTTGACTTCCCCGCCCGCATCAACGGCAAGCCGGTCCTGCTATGCTGGCGGCTCGGCGAGCCGCGGGTTGCCTACTACCACGGGGAGCATGAAGGCTTCCGCGGCCGCAAGCCCATTCCCGGCACCGACGGCCGATGAAACCGGTCAACGGAGGAACGGGTTGTGGGCCGCCTCCTCGCCGACGGTGGTGGCGGGCCCGTGCCCGGGGTAGACGGCGGTCTCGGCCGGCAACGTCAACAGCTGCCGGCGGATGCTGGCGATCAGCGTGGCATGGTCGGCGCCCGGCAAGTCCGTACGGCCGATGCTGCCCGCGAACAGCGTGTCGCCGGCGAAGACCGCTCCCGGGATGACGTACACCACGTGCCCCGGGCTGTGGCCAGGAGCGAAACGCACCTCGAAGGAGAGCCCGCCGAACTCCAGCCGTTCCCCGCCCTGCAAGAGCCGGTCCGCCGGCGGTGCCACCACCGGCTCGACCAGGACGGACAGGTTCCGGGTGGGATCGCCGAGCCAGTCCTGTTCGTTGGCATGGATCCAGGCGGGAGCGCCCGTCTCCCGCTTGAGCAGCTCCAGACCCGCAATGTGATCGAAGTGGGCATGGGTAAGCAGGATCGCCGCGAGCCGATAGCCCTCCACCGCCTCCAGCATGGGCTCCGGGTCGTGGGGCGCGTCGATGATCACGGCGGTGCGGCTCTCTTCGTGGACGATCACATAGCCATTGGCCTGGACCGGTCCGAGGGTGAAGCTACGAATCCGAACACGACCGTCTCCCGGCATCACCGTCACCGCCTCCGTTCCCGGTTTTGTCAAGCATCATCCAGCCTTCCGCCAACGGCGTCAACCGCCGTGGGCAACTTGGCTGGAGACAAGCCCGCATTACGAGACGCCGCGGGGTCTCCCCCTGCGGTGCCCACCCCAGCTCGACCCCCCAACCGGCAGGCCGCAAGCCGCCGGCGGCGAAAGTCCCCACACGGACTCTCCGGTCCCCCGGGCTCCGAAGCCCCGGGGGGTCCGGTGACGGAGGTGAGGACCGTGCCCGGGCCGGATGGCGGGCTGACCCGGCCGGTGATGTGGTACTACCCCGGCTGAACGTCCTGTCGCAAGGCGGAAGCGTGGCTTTCGCAAAGAGGCATCGACGTCGAGAGGCGGCATATCTGGCACAAGCCCCCGACGCGGGAGGAACTAGCGGCCCTCGCCCGCCTGCTGGGCAGCCCGGAACCCCTCCTCTCCCGCCGCAGCACCCGGTTCCGGGAGCTGCAGCCGGATCAAGAGCAGCTGCAGGGCGACAGGTTGCTGGACCTGCTGGCGGCCGAGCCCAAGCTGCTGCGCCGCCCCATCATCACCGACGGGCGGCGCGTGGTGGTGGGCTATGACGAGGCGGCGTTGGCCGCTATGTTCGGCGCCTGATGGGATCGGTGGGGCGACGGGCGAGCGCTGGCCTGACCGCTGGCCCGCGCCCCTACCGCGTCCCTACGGGGTCGTGCAGGCCGCTTCACCCGGCTGCCCGGGCCCGTGGAAGGTGATGCGCCCCGCCGTTCCCGCAGGTCTCGCAACGCCGACAACCGCCCTTTGCCCGTGGGGGCCGGGCGTTCCCGGTCGAACAGCGCCTACGGGGTCCCGTATGCCAGGGTCCAGAACTCGATCTCGAACTCCACCACACGCTGGAAGAGCCGCCGCAGGTGGTCTTCTTCCTCAGGTCGCACATCCAGGGCATCGAAGTCCGCCCGCATCCCCTCGACGAACGCCTCGAACTCGGGCGTGGCGTGCAACTCGATCCAGCGGCGGTAGGGCATAAACTCGGGATAGGACCTCCCGGCGGCCAGTGCCCAGTCCAGGTAGATCCATTCCACGGGAAGCAACACGGCCAGGCCCTCCGCATACCCGCCGAGCCCCGTGGCCCGCAGCAGGAAATCGCAAAAACACTCGGTGAGCGGCTCCGGCTTCGCCTCGCCCCACGCCGCCGGCGGAATCCCCAGGGCATCGAAGGTCTCACGGAAGAAGGCGTCCTCCGCCCCCGTCAGGACCTGGAGGAACTGCACGAACCGGCGCTTCCGGTCCATGCCGGGCGCCTTGGCCACCAAATAGGCCACGGCATCCACCAGCGTGCCCACGAAGAGGTAATCCTGGATTACATACCGAGCAAACCGCTCCCGGGACAGCGTCCCCGCCACCAGCTCGCGGACGAAGGGGTGGTTCGTCGCCTCCTGCCAGCGGGAGGCTTGCCGGAACCGCTCCGATCGGCCGATCGGCTGCATGACGCGTCCCCCCTGCCCTCCACCAGAGCATCCTGCATCTCTGGCGGCCCCAAGGCGGAGCCTCAGCTGGCGCCCCGGGCGGCCGGCGCCGCACCGGGCACCCCGGGCTCGCAGGGGCCGGCTCCCTCGCCCCCCGGCGTCGCCGGTTCTTCGGCGGCATGGGCCCGCAGCCGGGCCCGGTCCGCCTGCTCGTGGGCGTGATAGGAGCTGCGCACCAGCGGCCCCGACTCCACATGGGAGAAGCCCAGCTCCAGGCCGATCCGTTTGAGCTCGGCGAACTCGTCAGGGTGATAGTACTTCTCCACCGGCAGGTGGAGCGGGCTCGCCGTCGGCCGCAGGTACTGGCCGATGGTGACGATGTCCACCCCCACGGCCCGCAGGTCCCGCAGCGTCTCGATGATCTCGTCCCAGGTCTCGCCCAGGCCGAGCATGATGCCCGACTTCGTGCGGATCTCGGGTGCGCGACGCTTGGATTCGGCCAGCAGGGCCAGGGAACGGTCGTACTTGGCCCGGGACCGCACCTTGTCGGAGAGCCGCCGCACCGTCTCCAGGTTGTGGTTCAGGATGTCCGGCCGGGCGTCCAGCACCACCTGGAGGGCGTCCCAGTCGCCGTTGAAATCGGGGATCAGGACCTCCACCGCCGTCCCCGGGCAGCGGCGCCGGATGGCGCGGATGGTCTCGGCGAAGATCGACGCGCCCCCGTCCCGCAGATCGTCCCGGGCCACCGACGTCACCACCACGTGCTGCAGGCCCAGGCGCTCGACGGCGGCCGCCACGCGCTCGGGTTCCGCCAGGTCCAGCTCCGTGGGCCGGCCCGTGGTGACGGCACAGAAACGGCAGGCCCGGGTGCAGATGTTCCCCAGGATCATGAAGGTCGCCGTCAGGTTCTCGAAGCACTCGTAGATGTTGGGACAGCGGGCCTCCTCGCAGACGGTGTGCAGGTCCATGTCCCGCAGCAGGCGCTTGAGCCGGTTGTAATGGGGACCCCGCGCCAGCTTGACCTTGAGCCACGCTGGCCTTGGATTCATACCCTCTCCTCCCTTTTTGTCCGCCTTACAACCATGTGAGACAACATCACCTCTGCAGCACCACAGCAGGATCGATGAC
>QGUQ01000129.1 GCA_003242195.1 Bacillota bacterium
AAGATCAAGCTCATCAAGCGCCTGAGCTACGGCTTCCGCAACCGGGCGGTCTATGTCCGGAAGATGCTCCTGGCCTTTGTCCCCTTGGCTTGCCTGACCGCCGACCCACACTTCTTGACCTAGAGCCCAGCCCCCTTGACTGCCCGGAAACAGCCTGCTACCTTACAACATAAATTCAGATCAAATCAATCGGAATACGAGTTTTGAGTGCTACGTAGCTTTGTTCAGTGAGTGGCTCACCGGCACCGGCGGTAGGGGGTGTGGACCGGATGTCCCTGTTCCTCATCGAGTCCGTCCCTCCCAGGAGCCACGGGCGGGACGAAGTGCGCCAGGCCCTGGACCGGATCGCGGAGGAGGCGCGAGTGGCCGGCGGCGACCTCCTGGAGGTTCAGGTGGCGGAGGACCTGTCCAAGGTGTACGCCATCGTGGAGGCGGGCGACCCGGAGGCGGCCAAGCAAGCCTTTCGGGCCGGGGGCCTGCCCGTGAGCCTGATCAAGCAAGTCCGGCTGGTGGGCCAGGATGTGGAGGCGGCCCGCCGCAGCCGGGGCCGGGTGGACTACGTGGTGGAGTGGAACTTCCCGCCCGGCCTGACCATGGAGGCCTATCTGCAGCGCAAGCAGGCCAGCGCTCCCAAGTATGCGGAGGTGCCCGAGGTCCGGTTCCTCCGCACCTACGTCTGCGAGGACATGACCAAGTGCATCTGCTTCTATGACGCCGATCAGTTGGCGGCCGTGCTGAGGGCACGGCAGGTCGTGGGCGCGCCCGTGGACGCGGTGACACGGGTGGTGCCGGCGGGCGAGGAGGATACCCCCGCGGGGAGCGCGGCCGGAAGCGCCGGCGGGAGTGCTGCCGGCCGTGGGCCCGGCAGCGCGGTGGGTGAGGGCCGGTGACGCGGCTCGTTGCCGAGTCCCTGGTCAAGGGTTACGTCAACCGGCGCCGGGCGGTGCCCGTTCTCGAGCGGGTCAGCCTCGCCGTGGACGAGGGCGAGGTGCTCGGCGTGCTGGGACCGAGCGGCTGCGGCAAGTCCACGCTGCTGCGGGTCCTGGCGGGGCTCGAGCCCCCCGACGCGGGCCGGGTCACCCTGGGCGGGGCGCCGGTCCGCGCCGGCCAGCCGGAACTGGCCCTGGTCACCCAGCAGCCGCACCTTCTCCCCTGGCGCACGGTGCGGGGCAACGTGGAGTTCGGTGGCCTGTTCACCGTCCGCGACCGGCGGGAGCTGGCGCGGCGCACCGCCAAGGTCCTGGCCCAGGTGGGCCTGGAGGAGGTGGCCGACTGGCGGCCTGCCAGCCTCTCGGGCGGCATGGCCCAGCGGGTGGCCCTGGCCCGGGCCCTGGTACGCCGGCCGCAAGTCCTCTTGATGGACGAACCCTTCAGCGCCCTGGACGTCACCACCCGGCGGGCGCTGGGCGCCGAGGTGCGGCGCCTGGCCCGGGAGGACGGCGTCGCGGTGGTGCTGGTCACCCACGACGTGGAAGAGGCCCTCTTGCTGGCCGACCGGGTGGTGGTGCTGTCGCCGCGTCCCGCCCGGGTCGTGCTGGAACGGTGCAACGACGAACCCGCCAGCCTGCGGGAGGCCATCCTGGCCGCCCTGGGTTCAGGCTCATCGGCGCCCGTGGGGGCGGTGGCCGGCAGTGGGTGGTGAGGACGGCGGTGGCCGGGGAGGAACTGGAGTACTGGCCCGAGCGCCCGATGTCCCGGCGCGAGTTCCTGCGCTGGCTGGCGCTGGTCGTGGGGAGCACCTGGCTGGCCGCCTGCGGCCCGCTGGGGAGTGAGGTCCCGGGCAGCAGCGGGCCATCCGGGCGACAGGGACAGGGCGGCGGGGACCAGCCCGTGCGCATCGGCTACCTGCCCATCACCGATGCGTGTCCCCTGCTGGTGGCGGATGCCCTGGGCTACTACCGGGACGAGGGCCTGACGGTGGAGAAGCCGCGGCCGTTCCGCTCCTGGGCCCAGATCGCCGAGGCCTTCCAGGCCCGGCAGGTCAACGTGATCCACCTGCTCATGCCGGCGGCCCTGTGGCTGCGGTACGCCCGCGGTTTCCCCGCCCGGGTGGTGGCCTGGAACCACGTCAACGGGTCGGCCCTGACGGTTCACCCGGACGTCCGCGACCTGGCGGACCTGGCCGGCCGGGTCGTCGCTGTCCCCTTCTGGTACTCGATCCACAACGTGGTGCTGCAGCTCTTGCTCCGCAGGGCCGGTTTGCGGCCCGTCCTGGGCGGGACGGGACAGCCGCGCCCGGATGAGGTGCGGCTGATCGTCATGGGGCCCCCGGACATGGTCCCGGCCCTGGCGGCCGGCCAGATTGCCGGGTTCATCGTCGCCGAGCCCTTCAACGCCCTGGCGGAGTTGCAGGGGCAGGGGCGGATCCTGCGCTTCACCGGCGACGTGTGGAAGGAGCACGCCTGCTGCGTGGTGCTGCTGCACGAGGAGGATCTGCAGCGGCGGCGGGCCTGGGCGGAGGCCGTCATCCGCGCCGTCGTCCGCGCCCAGCTCTGGCTCCGCCAGCACCGGGGGGAGGCGGCCCGACTGCTGTCCCGGGAGGGGCGCGGCTACCTCCCGCAGCCGCGGGAGGCGCTGGAACGTGTCTTCTCGCCGGACCTGGAACCGTACTTGCAGGCGGGGGTCATCGAGCACAGGGACTGGTTGCCTCCCCGCATCGACTTCCAGCCGTACCCGTACCCCTCCTACACGGCGGAACTGGTGCGGCGGCTGGCGGACACCCGGGTCGAAGGCGACACGGCGTTCCTCCGGCGGCTGGCGCCGGGCTTGGCCGCCCGCGACCTGGTGGACGAGGGGCCGGTGCGGGCCGCCCTCGAGGCCGTGGGAGGGCCGCGGGCCTTTGGCCTGCCGGGCGACCTGGAGCGCGTGGAAGTCGTCAAGGCCTAGCGGAGAGGGGCGAACGAGGGGATGGGAGAGGAGACGCGACGCCTGTGGTCATTCAGCCATCGCATACTGCCGGCGGTGGGCGCCGGCCTGGCCGTGGCCGGATGGTGGGCGGGCACTCGCGTCGCCGCTGAACGGATCGAGGTGGTGGCCCAGTTTGGCCCCGGTCCCTCCTTGCGGGCACTGGCCGGCCTGCTGGCCGACGGTACCCTTTTCCTCCACGCGACCCTGAGCATCCAGCGAGTCCTCACGGGACTCGCCCTGGCCCTGCTGGTGGGGATTCCGCTGGGTCTGCTCACCGGTTCCCGGCGGGGGGTGGACCGGGCCACGGCTCCCCTCTTCCAGTTCCTCCGCACCATCTCACCGCTTTCGTGGATGCCCATCGCCGTCATGCTCATGGGAGTGGGCGACCGGGCCGTGGTGTTCCTGGTGGCGGTGGCGGCCGTGTGGCCGATCCTGCTCAACACCGCGGCGGGCGTGCGCAGCCTCGATCCCGGCTGGTTGCTGGTGGCCCGCGGCGTCGGTGCCGGGCCGGCGGGCACCCTGGTCTACGTCGTCCTGCCGGCAATCCTGTCCCATTGGGTCGCCGGGTTGCGGCTGGCCCTGGGCATCGCCTGGGTGATCCTGGTGCCTGCGGAGATGCTGGGGGTCACCAGCGGCCTCGGCTACCTGATCCTCGATGCCCGGGACCGCCTGGCCTACGACCAGTTGGTGGCGGTGGTACTGGCCATCGGGGCCATCGGTTTCCTGCTGGACGGAGCCGTGCGGGCGCTGGAGGCGCGATGGGGGTGGCAACGCCGATGAGCGGCCCGCGACCCCGGCTCGGGGTGCCCGTCGACGAGTGGGAGACGGACGTGTTGGTGGTCGGAGGCGGCCTGGCCGGCCTGGTGGCCGCCTGGGTCGCCGGCACTGCGGGTGCGCGGGTTACCGTCCTGGCCAAGGGCTTCGCCGGGGCGGACGGCGTGAGCCCGTTCGCCGGAGGTGTGGCCCTCTGCCTCCTTCCCGAGGACGACCTGGACGCGTTCCTGGACGAACACGAGTGGGCCTGCGAAGGGCTCGCGCACAGGGAGGCCGTCGCCCGCGTCGCTGCCATCAGCGGCCGGCTGTGGGAATGGCTGGCGGCCCACGGCGTGCCCGTGGAGCGGGAGCCGGGGGGCGAGCTGCGGCGCCGCTGGCTGCGGGTGGGAGGCCGCTCCCGGGTCCCGCGCCTGGCTCTCGAGAGCGTGTCCTTCATGCGGCACCTGCGCCGGTGTGCCCTGGGGGCCGGGGCCCGCATTTTCGACCACAGTTGCGTGACGGAACTGCTGGTGGGGGAGGACGGTGGGGTCGAGGGAGCGCTGGGGTTCCGGCGCCAGGACGGGCGGCTGCTCCGCGTCCGGGCGCGGGCGGTCGTGCTGGCCGCCGGCGGCTGCGCTTGGCGGGGGGCCCACCTGGGCGTGCACTCGGCCATGGGCGAGGGCTACGGGCTGGCCGCGCGGGCCGGGGCGGAACTGGCGTCCATGGAGTACTGCACCAGCTACATCGCCACGTGTAGCCTCTTCGACAGTCACGGGCAGGACATCCTGGCCGCCCTGGGCGGCCGCTTCCGCAACCGCCTGGGCGAGAACATCCTGGAGCGGCACGGGGAGCCGGACCCGGCCCCGCCCCAGCGGGTCACCCTGGCCATGCTCACCGAGTGGCTGGAGGGCAGGGGGCCCATCGTCTTCGACCTGCGGGAGATCCCGGCGGAGCGCCGCCGGCAATGGGAGCGGGACTTTCCCCTGGTGGCCAGGGCCCTCGCCCGCACGGGCGTGGACGTGTTCGTCCGTCCGGTTCCCTGGATCCCCGGCTTCACCGGTTCTATCGCCGGAAGCGGCGGCGTGCGCACCCTCGACCTGGCCGGCCGGACGACGGTCCCCGGTCTGTTCGCGGCGGGGGACACCGCCTGGCGAACGCCGGTGGTGGGGGCCGGCAGCGGCATCACCTACCTGAACCTGTCCTGGGCGCTGGCCAGCGGGTACTGGGCGGGAGCGGCCGCGGCGGAGCTGGCTCGGGAACGTCCGCCTGCCACGCCGGAGCCGGCGGCCGAGGCCGAGGCCTGGGAGCGGGCCCTGGCCCCCCTCGGAAGAGAAGGGGGGACTCGGCCCGACGAGGTGCTCCGCCGGCTGCAGCGGCTGGTGGTGGACCCGGAGCGGAATTTCTTCCGGACCGCCGCGGTCCTGGAGGCGTCGTTGCGGGAGCTGGAGCGGCTCTGGGACGACGTCCGCGGCCTGGCGGCGGCCGACTGGCATGAGCTCGTGCGATACCACGAACTGGAGCACGCGACCCTGACGGCGCTGGCTATGTTCGGCAGCGCCCTGGCCCGGGAAGAAACCAGGGGCTGGCACCGGCGTCTGGACTTCCCCCGCCGGGATGACCGCCGCTGGCGGCGCTGGACGGTGGCCCGGCTGGAGCCCCGCCGGGAGCGGCCGGCGTTCCGTGTGGGCACGATCGCCCTGGAGGACCCGGCGGTGTTCGACGTCCGGGTACCCGCCGCAGGGGTGGGGGTCGGACCGTGATCGAGCGTGTGGATACCGAACGCTGCGTAGGCTGCCGGCTCTGCGTGCGGATCTGCCCGCTGGACGTCTTCCGCATGGACCTGGACCAGCGGGGCCGGCCCGTGGCCCGCATCGTGTACCGCGACGACTGCCAGACCTGCTTTCTTTGCGAGGAATACTGCCCCGTCGACGCCCTCTACGTCGCTCCCGACCGCGGCGCCCTGCACGCGGTGTGGCCCCCGGACATGGCCGCTGGTGAAAAACGAGGAGGACCTGACCGAGCGCCAGGCGGCCCAACTGGCGGCCATCCGCCAGCGGCACGAGAACGTGGCCCCACTTCCACTGGGTCAAACAGCAATTGCGCGACGTCTACCGCGCGTCCAGCCGGGAGGA
>QGUQ01000549.1 GCA_003242195.1 Bacillota bacterium
TTGGAACTGGCCGCAGCCGAACTGGACCTTCCGCTGCCCGTGGTGGAACGGGTGGCCGCCAAGTACCGCTTCTCCTCGGAGCTGGACCTCGGGGCCCTCGAGGACCTTCAGGCCGTGGCCGACTTCCTGTTCGAGCGGGGGTTGATCGCCCGGAAAATCGACGTCTCGGCGATGATCGACAGGTCCCTCCTCGACGAGGCGCGGGCACCGGAGCAGTGAAGCGCCGGAAAGGCGGCGCCCCGGCGCGCGGCCTCCTCGGGCCGCGGCCGGGGCGCCGCCTCCTCCCGGGACGTGCTCGATGCCGGCGAACTACGGGTACCGCTCCAGGATCGCGGGAACGGCTTCGGGCTCGACCCGGCTGTAGATCTCCCCGTCGACGGAAAGCACCGGTGCCAGGCCGCACGCGCCTACGCAGCGGGTCACCTCCAGGCTGAAGCGGCCGTCGTGCGAGATGCCGTCCGCGCCGGCGCCCGAGGCGCTGCGGACGGCCTCCAGCAGCGCCGCCGCCCCTTTCACGTAGCACGCCGTGCCCATGCACACCCCGATCTTGTGGCGGCCCGCCGGCGTCATGGTGAACAGCGAATAGAAGGTGACGACCCCGTACACTTCCGACTCTGGGACGGCGAGACCCCTTGCGATCCGGCGGAGGACACACCGGGGAAGGTAGCCGGCGATCTGCTGCACTTCGTGCAGGACCGGGATCAAAGCTCCCTCCTTTCCCCGGTAGGCCTCGATCACCTTGTCCACCTTTTCCAGCACCTCCGGGCCGGGCTCACGGCTCTGGAGGTTGGAAACGGTTCCCACTGCTGCCTGCGCCATCGGTTTCACCTCGAATCTGCCGGCGTTGGCCAGACCTGCCCACAGCCGGCCTCCCCCGCTCACGAGGCGGCGGCCGGCGACAGCTTCTGGCAGTAGGTGGTGTGGAGCAGCCGGTGCGCCAGCGGGCTGCCCGGCTGCCCGAGAAACTCCTCGTAAAGCCTCCGGACGGCCGGGTTGTCGTGGGCCATGCGCTGCCGTTTGGCGCGGTCGCCGCGGTACAGCACGGAGGCGCGCTTCTGCCGTATTTCCGGATCCTTGGACAGCGGCTGGCCTCCGCCGCCGATGCAGCCGCCGGGGCAAGCCATCACTTCGACGAAGTGGTACTCCCGCTCGCCCCGCTGGATCCGCCTCAGGAGCTCTTCGGCGTTGGAGAGACCGTGGGCCACGGCGACCCGCACCGGGCGCCCGGCGATCTCGATCTCCGCCTCCCGCAGTCCCTCAAAGCCGCGCACCGGCCGCACCTCCAGCTCCTCCAGGGGCTCGCCGGCCAGCGCGAAGGAGACTGACCGGAGCGCCGCTTCCATGACGCCGCCGGTCACGCCGAAGATCTCGCCGGCGCCCGTCGACTCTCCCAGCGGGCTGTCGAAGTCAGCCTGCGGGGCCCCGCTGAGGTCGATCCCGGCCTGCCGCAGCATGGCGGCCAGCTCCCGGGTGGTGAGCACCACGTCTACGTCCCGGTAGCCCGAACTGTTCATCTCGGGTCTTTGCGCCTCGAACTTCTTCGCGGTGCAGGGCATCACGGAGACGGAAACGATGGTCTCCGGGTCGATGCCCGCTTGGCGGGCGTAGTAGGTCTTGATGACGGCTCCCATCATCTGCTG
>QGUQ01000550.1 GCA_003242195.1 Bacillota bacterium
GCAGCACCATCAGCACAAAGGAAACCGCCGGCTTGTAAGCGGTGTTGAAGACCAGCGTCGACAGTTCCTGCGCCAGGGCGATGATCATGCCCCCGGCGATGGCGCCGTAGGGGTTGCCGAGCCCGCCCAAGATCGCGGCGGCAAACAAGGGCAACAGCATCAGCCACCCCATGGCCGGGCGCAGCTGCGTGTCCAGCCCAAGCATGATCCCCGCCGCCGCCGCCAGGGCAGCGCCCAGCACCCACGTCCCGACGATCATCCGCTCCGTGTCGATGCCGCTCACCGCGGCCAAGTCCATGTTGTCCGCCATGGCCCGCATGGCCTTGCCCATCTTGGTCTTTTGGAGGAAAAGCCAGACGCCCACCACAAGCAGCACGGCCATGAGGAGGATCCACACCTGCACCGGCCGGATGCGCAGGCCCCAGATAATCCAGGGCCGTTCGACGCCCCGCTGGTACACTTGCGGCGCCGCGCCCCAGAAGAACTGGATCAAGTGGCGCAGTACCAGGGCTACCCCCACTGAGGCGATGAGCAGGATGGTGGGACCCGTCCGCCGCAGGGGCTTGTAAAAGAGGCGGTCGATGGCAACCGCCGCCACCGCGGTCGCGACCACCGCGCTGATGGCTGACGCCCACATGGGAAATCCCAGCGTCACCCGGAAAAGCAGCGCCAAGTAGGCCCCGAGGGCCATCATGTCCCCGTGGGCGAAGTGGGAGAACCTGAGGATGCGGGCGATGAGCGTGAGACCGATGGCGCCGAGGGCTATGATGCCGCCGTAGATCAGTCCGTACAGGATTAGCTGGGCCACGTCGCGTTCATCCCCCCAGGAACAGGCGGCCGACCTCTTGGTTGGCCAAGAGGTTTTGCCCGGTGTCATCGAGGCGGTTGCGCCCCATGGTGAGCATACTACGAGGAGCGCTTCGGCCAGCCGCCGCCGATGCCGTTTATGTATGAGAGCTACGACGCGGCCTTCGCCATCGCGCTGGCCATCGAGAAGGCCGGCGAGGCTACGGGTCCCGCCATCCGCAGCGCGCTGCGCGACGTGACCAACCCGCCCGGCGAGATTATCCTGCCCGGCCAGTGGGCCAAGGCCGTGCAGCTGATCCGGGCCGGCCAGGACGTCCAGTACGTGGGCGCTTCGGGTCCCGTGGACTTCGACGCCAACGGCGACGTGGCCGTCGCCTCCATCGGCATCTGGACCATCCGCAACGGGCAGATCGAGTTCGTGGGCTACGAAGAGGCCCGGGCCGAGGGCTTCTAACGCGGCGCCAGTGACCCGCCGGCAAGCGCAAAAGCGCTGACCGCCAGGCGGCCGGTGGCGCGCCTATGGCCGGCGGCGGGCCTATGGCCGGCGGCGGGCAGCCAACGGACAAAGAGGCCGGCGGACGGCCGTCCGCCGGCCTCCTGTTTGCAGCTAGGTTTAAGACTGGTTCCCGGGCGGCGCCTGCGCCCCGCGCTTGGCCGGCCGCAGGCGCCGGCCCACGGCCGGGCCGGCACAGCCGTGCAGGTCAGCGCAAGCCCGCCGCTGCCAGCCACCTGTCCACGGTCTCCCTGTTGGCCTCGATCCACTCGCGGGCATGGCGCTCCAGGTCCGCGTCGGACGTCTCGCCCAATACCACCTGCCGGTAGATGGACTCAT
>QGUQ01000551.1 GCA_003242195.1 Bacillota bacterium
AAATTCCTGGGCCAGTTGGCTGCCGCCGTCATCCTGGTGGCCTTCGGTACTCGCATCGACTTTGTCACCAATCCACTGGGCGGCATGATTTACGTGGGGTGGTGGGGCATTCCCCTTACCATCCTGTGGATCGTGGCCCTCACCAATAGCTTGAATTTCATCGACGGGTTGGACGGGCTGGCGGCGGGCATCGCGGCCATCGCCTGCATCCCCCTCCTGGTGATCGCCCAGCAGCGGGATGCCACCGCCGTGGTGCTTTTGACCGCCTGCCTGTTGGGAGCCAGTCTGGGCTTTCTCCCCTTTAACTTCAATCCGGCCCGCGTCTTTATGGGTGACACGGGCGCCATGTTCCTGGGCTACATGCTGGCCGCCATCGCGGTGGAGGGCGCCCTCAAGGGGGCCACGGCCATCGCCTTGTCCATACCGCTGCTCACGCTGGGGCTTCCGGTCTTCGATACGGCGTGCGCGGTGATCCGGCGAGGCCGCCACGGGCGCCCCATTTACCAAGCCGACGCGGGCCACGTGCATCATCGCCTCTTACAGCTGGGGTTGTCTCACCGGCAGGCCGTGCTGGTCTTGTACGGCGTTAGCGGCTTGTTGGGGGCTGGGGCCTTGGTCCTCTGGCGGGTGCCTGCCGGTGCCGCCACCGTGGGCCTGATCGTGGTGGGCGGACTGCTGGCCCTGTGGGCCCGGCGCCTGCGCATCTTCGACGATCAACCCGCCTTTCCCGAGGGTATGGAAGGATGAGAGAGAGCAACGGATTCTTGCCCGACGGGGCCCGAGGTCGTTCAGCGCCCATTGACTGCCTGGTGGTGTTGGGAACCCGGCCGGAAGTCATCAAGCTGTGGCCCGTCATCCGGCTGGCTCGGCAACGCCCCGGGCGGTTTCGCGTCCGATTGGTTGCTACCGGGCAACACCGGGAGTTGCTGCAGGCGGCCCTGGATTGGGCAGGGCTGAGGGCCGACTGGAACCTGGACGTCATGGTGCCGGGCCAACAGCCCGCGGCCCTCGCGGCCCGCATCCTGGAGCGATTGGATCCCGTCCTGGCCCGGGAACAGCCGGATCTGGTCATGGTTCAGGGCGACACCTCCACCGCTTGGGCGGCAGCCCTGGCTGCCTTTTATCGCCGCATTCCGGTCGCCCACGTGGAAGCCGGCTTGCGTTCGGGCGATCGCCATCACCCGTTCCCGGAGGAAGCCCACCGGCGGATGACGGCCGTCCTGGCCGATTACCACTTCGCCCCTACCGCCGCGGCCCGGCAGGCCCTGACAGCGGAAAGAGTCGATCCGGGCCGTATCTTTGTGACCGGCAACACCGTCGTGGACGCGCTCCATCTGGTGCGGGAAAGAACCGGCGGACAACTGAAAGACCCGCGCCTGTCCGCCCTGTTCCAGCCCGGACGGCGGGTAATCTTACTGACCACCCACCGGCGGGAAAGCTGGGGGGAACGCCTGCGACGGGCGTATCTCGGGATCAAGGCGGCACTGGACGAGGTGCCCGACGCGCACATCGTCTTTCCCTGGCATCCCAATCCCGCTGTGCGGGAGGCCGCGGCTGTGCTGAAAGCCCATCCGCGCGTGCACTTTTTGGAACCTCCCCCTTACCCGGAGTTCATCGAAATGCTGGCCCTGTT
>QGUQ01000552.1 GCA_003242195.1 Bacillota bacterium
GTTTGGACCCCAGTTTTCGCCAAGTTTCGTCAGGGCCGGAGGAGGTCCACTCCCTCCTCGCCGTGCGACGGCCTAACGAAGACCGACCCCTCCGGCACCTGGCGAAATCCGCTGCTCAACGGTCGCTAGGGCGTCGTGCCGCGAGCACCGGTTCCACGAGGGCACCGTGGGTGGCGGAGGTCGTCCCCCGCAGGAGGTGGCATCCATGTTGCGCGTCGGAATCGACCAGGCCAGCCAACATCACGACGTCTGCCTGGCTCCCGAGGGGCAGGCCCCTTCCTACCTCCGGGTCCCCAACGATGCCGACGGGCTTGAGGCATTGCTTACGGCGATCCGGCGCCTGGAACCGAACCCCGCGCAGGTGCACGTGGCCATCGAAGGCTCGGGACAGGGGCTCTTCGTGGCGGCGCTCCTCGCCGCAGGCTTTCGGGTCTATCCCGTCAATCCCAAGGCGGTGGACCGCTACCGGGACCGCCTCTCCCCGGCCGGCAGCAAGGACGACCGTCGAGATGCCCTGGTCCTGGCCGAGATCCTCCGCACCGATCGCCATCGCCTCCAGCCCCTGCGTCTGGAGAGCGACACCCTGCGCCAGCTCCGGGTGGTCTACAGCCACCACCAGACCCTGGTGGAAGAACGCACGCGGCTTCTGAATCAGCTCACCGCCTGCCTGCGGGCCTACTACCCGCGGGCGCTGGAGCTGTTTGCCGACCTCGGTCGGCCCGTGGCCTGGACCTTTTTGCGCACTTTTCCGACCCCCGCTCACTTCGCCCGCGCCCGCCGGTCCCGGATCGAGAAGCTGTTGCGCCAGCACCGTTACCCCGGCGTGGCCGCCAAGACGGCCGAACTCCTTGAGCTCGCTCGCAAGCCCCAGCTCCCGGCCGATCCGGCCACCGTGGCCCTGTGGGCACGCCGCATGCTCTTTCTGGTGGATCAGCTCGAAGCCGTCTGCCGCGAGCTCGAAGCCTGTCATGAGCAACTTGAGACCCTGGTGCAGGCGCACCCGGACGGCGATTTGTTTCGATCCATGAAAGGCATCGGCACGGTGCTGGCCGCCGGCGTGATCACCGTCTTCGGGGAGGACCGCCAGGCGGTCCCCAACGTCCGCCCCATCCAATGTCGGTCGGGGACGGCTCCGGTCACGGTCCGCAGCGGCAAGACCGTCCGGGTGCGTTTCCGTCACGCTTGCAACAAACAAGCCCGGCATACGCTGCAGCTGCTGGCGCAGCAGCTCGTTCAACACCACGACTGGGCCCGGCAGATCTACCAGACCCACCGTCAGCGTGGGCGTCACTACCACGAAGCCTTGCGTATCGTGGCCCACCACGCCCTCCGGGTCCTGTTTGCGATGTGGCGGGATCGTCAACCCTACGACCCCACCCGGTTCGAGGCGGCTCGCCGTCAACGGCAGGAGCCGAAGGCCGCGTAGCACTCATCGGCACAATGCCCAGCAACCGTTTGTCAAGGATCAGAGCCCCGGGCGGGTACTTGACCCTAGGGCGTCTTCGTGCGGGCACCGCCCCCGGGACGTGTCCGCTTTGGTTTATTTGGGCACACTGAGGCCCTCATCCCGGGGCACCCTGCCAAACCCTTTTCGGGATTTTCATGCCCCGAGATGGGGGTGCCCGGCC
>QGUQ01000553.1 GCA_003242195.1 Bacillota bacterium
GCCGCGCCGTTGCCCCGCAGCCACGAGGCCAGGTACTGGATGCCCACGCTGACGTTGTTGCGCAGGCCGGCCTCCGTGATCTCGCCCCCGGGCACCCGCACGTCCAACAGATCCCGCGCGGTCACCTGCACGTCTTCCCGCAGGCGCTCGACCTGGTTCGGGCGCTCGCCCAACACGCCGTCGAAGACCTCCATGGCCACCGGCACCAGGTCCGGGTGGGCCACCCAGGTGCCGTCGAAGCCGTCGTTCGCCTCGCGGACCTTGTCCTCCCGCACCTTGGCCAGAGCCACCTCATTGACCTTCGGATCCTTGCGGCTGGGGATGAACGCGGCCATGCCGCCGATGGCGTGGGCTCCCCGCCGGTGGCAGGTCTTCACCAGCAGTTCGGTGTAGGCCCGCATGAAGGGCACCGTCATGGTGACCTGCGCGCGGTCGGGCAGCAGGAAGGCCGGGTCGTTGCGGAACTTCTTGATGACACTAAAGATATAGTCCCAGCGCCCGGCATTGAGACCGGCGGCGTGATCTCGAAGCTCGTACAGGATCTCCTCCATCTCGAAGGCGGCCAGGATGGTCTCGATCAGTACGGTGGCCTTGATGGTGCCGCGGGGGATACCCAGCTCATCCTGGGCGAAGTTGAACACGTCGTTCCAGAGCCGTGCCTCCAGGTGGCTTTCTAGCTTGGGCAGGTAGAAGTACGGACCGGACCCCTTCTCGATCAGCCGCCGGGCATTGTGGAAGAAGTACAGACCGAAGTCGAAGAGACTGGCGGACATGGGCTTGCCGTCCACCAGCACATGCTTTTCCTCCAGGTGCCAGCCGCGGGGCCGCACCACCAGCGTGGCCACCTTCTCCTTCAGCTGGTAGTGGCGGCCGTCGGGGCTGGTGTACTCGATGGTGCCGTTGACGGCGTCCACCAAGTTGATCTGCCCCTGGATGCAGTTGTCCCAGCTGGGGGTGTTGGCGTCCTCGAAGTCGGCCATGAACACCCGGGCGCCCGAGTTGAGGGCGTTGATCATCATCTTGCGGTCCACCGGCCCGGTGATCTCCACACGCCGGTCCTGCAAGTCCTTGGGCACCGGGGCGACGCGCCACTCACCCTCCCGGACGTGCCGTGTCTCCGCCAGGAAATCGGGCCGTGCACCGGCGTCCAGTTCCGCCTGCCGCTCCGCCCGGCGCCGGAGCAAGGCCTCGCGCGTGGGATTGAACTCCCGTTGCAGGCGCGCGATGAAGGCAAGGGCCTCGGGCGTGAGGATTTCGTCGTAGCGTTCTTTCACGGGCCCGCGAACCTCGATGCCGTCCAGTGCGGCCATGACCAGACCTCCTCCCTTTCCGCCTTCACCCCCGTTGTGAACGGCGTTCGCCGCCGCCCAGGAGATCCCTGCCAGCATGGGCCGGTACGACCGCCCCTCCTGGGGCTCGGACGCCCAATGTGACCCTCCCCGTACACCAAGCACCGTCACACCGGCATAGACAGAGGCGGGAGGTGAAAGGAATGACCGACAGCCAGCATCACGATCACCACGATCCCTGCAAGGACCGCAAGGACCACGACCATCACGACTCTTTTAAGGCCGCAAAGGACAACACCCACGGGGCCGGGACAATCACACTAATAAAAACAAAAACAC
>QGUQ01000554.1 GCA_003242195.1 Bacillota bacterium
GATGGGGGGTTGAGGGAGGTTCGCGAGGGGCAAGGGGAAATTTGAGGGTGGCAACCCCGCCCCCAGCATGGAACTCGCATAGTGCAGCTCCAGGTACCGGTGGCTATTGACGTCCATGACCCCCAGCACGGTGCCCCGGCCCACGCCCCGCCGCTTCAGGCTCTGGGCCAGTCGCAGCACCCGCTCGTAGAACTGCTCGTAGGTGAACCGCCGCCCCCCGTAGACGATCTCGGAGTCCGGCCCGTTGTGGAGGGCACTCTTCAGCACCTCGTGAACGACGAGTTCGCGCACCGGACGCTCCCCCTTTCCACGCGGTCGGTGATCACAGGCGGCCGCCGGTGGGCCGGCCGGCGCAGGCCGCCGTCACGGACTTCTCGTCCTCGTGGGGCGCGGCTCATGCCAGCCCCCGGGACCCGGCCGGCATGTCGGCCGACCATACCCCCGGCTCCTCCAGCGCCCAGGCCGGGTACTCCTCGCCCAGGAGGAACCGACGGGCATACAGGGCTGCCAGCTGGGCATAGCGGTCGCCCGCGGTCTGGGCCAGCTTGTACAGCAGGCCCACCTGGGCGGCGTCGGCCAGCCGGGTGGTGGCATCCTTGGCGTACCACTGGGCTTCCTCGGGCTTGCTGCCGGCCAGCCGGGCCAGGGTGCCCTCGATGACCTCCCGGGCGGTCCGGGCCTCGGGCGTGCCGGCCTCCTCCAGCATCGGGATGAACTCGGCCAGGAAGGCCTCGTGGGCCCGCTTCTTGTGCATGGCCTCCAGCAGGTCCAGGGCCTGGATGTTGCTGGGCCCCTCCCAGATGGGCGTGATCAGGGCCTCGCGGTGCCAGCGGGCCACGGCGTACTCCTCCAGGAACCCGAGCCCGCCGAAGAGCTCCATGGCCAGCCGCGTCACCTCGGCGGCGTGGTCGGCGGTGCGGTTCTTGGCCAGGTGGGAGAGGAACCGGGCGTAGTGGTAGCGGGACGTGTAGGGCGGTAACTCGTCCCACGCCTTCTCGAAGAGGTCGGCGGCGTGGAAGCCCAGCATCAGGCCGCCGGCGATGCGCACGGCCATGTCGGTCAGGTCGCGGCGAATCAGCGGGTGGTCCACCAGCTGCCGGCCGAAGGAGCGGCGGCGACGCACCCGCTCCAGCACCTCCAGGTGCGCCTTGCGGGCGATGCCCATGCCGGCGATGGCGTTGGCCAGCCGGGAGACCGTGAGAACCTCGAGGGTGTAGTAGATCCCCTTCTCGGCCTCGCCCACCAGGAAGGCCTCGCTGCCCCGGAAGTCGACCTCGCCGGAGGGGACGGCGCGGGTGGCGCTCTTGTCCTTAAGCCGGCGGACGTGGTAGTTCAGCTCGCCGGCCCGGTTCATCCGGGGCACGAGGAAGAGGGCCAGCCCCTTGGGCCCGGCCGGCGCCCCTTCCGGCCGGGCGGTGACCACGGCCACGTCGGTCAGGCCGGCGCCGCTGCAGAAGTACTTCTCGCCGTCCAGACGCCAGGCGTCGCCGTCGCGGGTGGCCCGGAGGGTGTTGGCGCCCAGGTCGCTGCCGCCCTGGATCTCCGTCATCCAGGTGGCACCCCAGAACTCGCCGCGGAGCAGCTTGTCCTTCCACTCGGCGAACTCCGGGGCGTATTTGTGAATGAT